>JAHIOQ010000107.1 GCA_018895275.1 Candidatus Omnitrophota bacterium | reverse complement strand
TTAAATAAATCATAATTAGTTGTTAGCACAGTAATTATATGGTTTATTTCACCCTCCCCCTCCTTGGCCTGCTAACTCTTTAGCCACGAAGACACCAAGACACTAAAATCATATGATAATTCTTTTAATACCTTCTTAAATCACCGAAACATTAAAATTAAGCAACAAAAGCAAACCCGCGCCTAATTCCAGTTTTAATTCTTCCCGGCAAAAAAAGCCTGCTGTATATATTTGGAGATCGTTTCCCGGTCCTTTTCTTTAATATCCGTGAAAAACATCCCGATATAATATATATCGGTTGATTGGACTTCCCGGTCCGGTTCTGTTCTAACAACGACTGCCGCACAATTGATCTGCTTTTCCACCTTACGTTCTTTCACGATTAGCGGCACAAACAATGAAATCGACAGTTTTGTCATCACCGGCAAAAAACGGGTTACATGGCAATACAATCCGGTACAACTTATATTCTTAGTATCGGTTGCCATATGAAAATCCGCCCCGGCAATCTTCAGCGGCAGGGTAACGTCAAAACGGGCATTCGACCGTCTATCAAAATTATTTTCGCGCCTCATCTTAACCTTCTATTGATTCTTAAGTTCATTGATTTCGCATTCCAGGATTACCGCAACATCGTCCAGCTCCTGAATCGCACCGTTTATGACCTTACGGAAATGTTCTGCCGTCGGATGGCTTTCCTCAACGGCTACAAGGTGCGCAACCATTGTTTTTAATTCCAAATACATTTTACGTAATTCTTCCGCTTCCTTCAGATTTCTCCTGCGGATAAACCGCATTATCAGCGCCTTCTCCGCAGCGGAAATTTCCTCAAATTTTATGCCCAGAGAATAATGCCCCTTTTGTTTCTCCATCGGCGGTTCAATTCTCGCCACTTCGGCAAAACAACTGACTTCTTTATCAATCCTTTTTTTCGCCGCAAGTTCGGGAAACCCTATGGAAATTTTAAGTTTCGTGCGCACCGGAATATAACGGTCCGTTTCGCAAAAAAGCCCCCGGTCGCTGATATCCTTCATAAACGCCGTAAGCCGGAAATCTTCTCCGGATATTTCAAAAGGAAAAATAACCTTAAATCGGGGAGACTGCCTTTTTTCGCTGCCGGCAAAAGTTTTTTTCATAATAACTCTTATTCCAGATTTTTCAATTCGTTAATCTCGTAATCGAGGATATGCGCGGCAGCATCGAGTTCTTCAATCGCACGGAAAATAACCTTACGAAAATGTTCCGCCGTGGGATGGCATTCTTCCACTTCCACGAGCCGCGCCGCCATGTCTTTTAAGCGCAAATACATCTTTTTCAGTTCTTTTGCTTCTTTTAAATTTTTCAGATGCACAAATTGCGCAAGCACTTCTTGATCCGCCGGCTCAATATCCGAGAAAACAATTCCCGCGGTATAAAACCCCCTGTCCTTGCGTTTTTGCGCGGGAACTATGCGTACAATCTCGCCGGCACAATAAATTTTCTTCTTAACCGGCTGCTTATACTTATTCTGCCGCACCTCAATCTCTACCGCAATCCGGCATTTAGTGCCTACGGGGATAAATTTGTCAATTCCGCAATAAACTCCGGAAATGCTGATATTCCTTGTGCTTGTTTTAATCTTGAATTCCGGAGTAATTAACTCCAGCGGCAGTTCCGCGACAAACCGCCTGCACACTCGCCGTTCAATATTTTTTTTACGTACCATTATCCGGCAATCCGCTTTCTTTTTCCACCTGACATACGGCTACGAGTTTTTCATCAAAAAAATCGCCGCATCAACAATAACCCCGTTCTTGAACTTATACTGAAACCGGACATGTGAATCAGGCAAGACCTGTTTAAGCAGGTCTTCCAAATTACGCCATGCACGGAAAAATGATATACATTTTTCCGGACATCCGCCCTGGGCGGATGAAGCGAAATTGGCGTTACCAATTTCGCATTCAAAAAGATGCGCCTTCTCCACGGGCATGCTCGTGGCCTGCGGCGCAGATTTTTTATCAATCAGGCCTGCTGGTTTTCTGCTTCCGCTTTCTTTTGCGCTTGCTCTTTCTTGAAATTTTCCCAGCATTTTTTGTTGCAGAAAAACCGCATATTACGGTAATAGCGAATCCGGTGAATCGGCTTTTTGCAAGCGCCGCAGTTCTTGGGGATTTCCACTTTCGGCGGTTTCGCGTCTTTTTTGGCCTCCGGCTGCGCTGCCGCAGACGCCGGCTGCTCCGTCGATTCCTGTTGTTCCTGCTGTTTTAGTTCTTCCGACATAATACTCCTGCTCCTTTCCTGCTCATTTATCGCGCCTGCTTTACCCGGTTAAGGCCGTTTATCACCAGCGCAAAAATCTTCGTCGTATCAATAATGCTTTTACAATATACAAACTCATTATCGGCATGCGCCCTTTGTCCGCCTTTCACACTATATCCCAGGCAAGGCACGCCTTGCCGGATAAAGAAACGCAAATCCGTTCCTCCCGGCATTATTGCCGTCTTTAATTTTTTAGCCAACACACTACTTAGCGCTTTGGAAAAAACATCGAGAAAATGATCATCCCGCTTTGATATTACCGGTTCCTCGGCTGTAGTGGTCCTTATCTTGACGCGGACATTGCGGTTCTTCGCCGACTTAGCGCGAATAATGCCTTCCAATTCCCTGCGCGCCTCAGCAACCGTCTCCTCAGGGATAAGCCTGCGGTCAATACTGAAAGAAGCGTAATCCGGGACAATATTCGTCTTATTCCCACCGGCGATTTTACCTCCGACAACCAGGGTTGAATACGCGTCGCGTTTATCCCGCGTAACACAGCGCGTCCGGCGCCTGTTTAAAACGCTTTCTAAGCCGCTCACGGCGCGGGAAATCTCAAGCATATGCTCAAAAGCATTTTCACCGCGATATGGAGTAGACGCATGCGCTGAAGTGCCGTACACACCCACTTCCAGCCAAAGCATCCCTTTATTGCCTATGGCCGCGTAATCATCTTCATAACCTTCGCCGATGGCATAATCTGCTTTAATAAGTTTCTTTTTTAGCAGATAAGCAAGTCCCGTCTGTCCGCCGGTCTCTTCATCCGGGGTAAACGACAGTTCCACGTTAACCGCCGGGCATATCTTCAACCCCTGCAATACATCTACGGCGGAAATCATGCAGGCGATATTCGCCTTCATATCTTCACTGCCGCGGCCGAAAAGCTTTCCGTCCTTTATCCGCGGCTTAAACGGGTCGGTTTGCCAATTTCCAGTCGCCGGAACCACATCATAGTGCCCGTTAATATGCAGTGTTTTCTTTGCGCCGGTATCCCAGGATGCGACAAGATTTACACGCGCAAACCCTGCCTCGATTCCCAGCTTTTTAAGCTCAGGCTTAGGCACATAATAACGCCGGGTTTTCAATCCCGCTTTTTTACAGCTTAATTCCAGGAATTCCACACAACGTTCGTAATTCATACCCGGCGGATTAACCGTGGGTATTTCTACTATATTTTTCGCCAGTGCGATAATCTGTTTTTTTCGCTTCTCAACGGCGTTAATAATGTGTTTCATATACCCCAATAACAAAAATGATATGATTTATAATGACTATTGAGCCCCCGTAAAGTCTCCTTCACAGGGGCCAATAATTATTTATTACGCATAGAGCCCATACTATTTTTTCTTTTTGCCGCGACGTGCCATCTTTGCGCGAGAAATATCTCCCTGCTTATCGATAAAATAGAGATAGCCTTCTTCTCTTTTCACCCCTGCTTTGGTCACTTTTTCCGGCTTACCGCCTTTTTTACCACCTCTGGCCATCTTTGCTCTGGAGACATCACCCTGTTTGTCCAGATAGTACAGGTAACCTTTTTCTCTTTTAATGCCAGCCTTTTCTACTTTTTCCGCCATAGTTTCACCTCCCTCCATTTATTAAATTTATTCACGGCCGATCTATTTCCGGGAATTCAAAAAACGCCGAATAGACCGATCGTATGTCTGCTCATCTTCTTTATTAAAAAAACACGCCGGCAGTTGGTCCATCTGCCGATGATAATGCAAACACTCACAGCACATTCTCTTCCGTGAACACGGGTCATATGTACAGTTGCAACTATTTAAATTTCTTTTCTTATTGAAACAATCCATCTATTTTTATTTCATAGTTTTTCCATAGCAATAGACATTTTTTTATTTTAGTCTCTTAATTATGTATCCAACCCCGCATTAAACCGGCGAGTTAATATTTTATCTCCAAACCCTGGATACGATTATTACCTGTATCAGCAACATAAAGATAATTATCTTTTGTAACCAACCCAAAAGGGTATATAAATTCTCCTTTTCCCTTTCCTCTCTTGCCAAAGCTAAATTTAGGAGTGAGATTGCCATCAGATTTAATCTCCAAAACCTGAATCCTGCTGTTACCAGAATCAGCCACAAAAAGATAGTTCCCTTTTATAGCTAAACTAAAAAGATTTTCAAACTCTCCTAACTCTGTGCCTTTTTTACCAAAAACAGATTTGGCAATTAGCTCTTTTGGCATTGGTTCTTTCTTAACAGACATAGGGTAACACACAACTCCCGCTTCTGCTATTATCAACATTACTATCCCAAAACGCAAGATTATTTTTCGCATCTCATTCCTACTCTAACCATTCGGCAGATGAGTATATTGAAATTGCCTACCCATCATTGGCCTTACCGTTAAATGGTTAAATATTTATTTTATTTCTAAAACCTGAACACGGTTATTGCCGGCATCAGTGATATAAAAATAATTATTCTTTACCGCAAACGAACTTAGATATTTAAACTCTCCCAATCCCTTGCCTTCTTTACCAAAGGAAAGTACAGGACTAAGACTACCGTCAGGATTAATCTTTAAAACCTGAATCCGGCTGTTGCCTGAATCAGCAACAAAAAGAAAATTGTCTTTGACAGCCACATCCACAGGTCTATTGAATTCCTCAAATTCTTTTCCTTTCTTTCCAAAGGTGAATTTAGCAGTTAACTTCTTCGGTTCTATCTGATTTTTACTTTGTTTAAAGTAAACCATCATAACTGCTCCTACAGCTATCAGGCCTGCGATTATCAATAGACTTATTAAAGTTCGCCTCATCATCCTGCTTACCTTTCTACTTTTCTCACTTCTTCCCCTGATCATGCGGACCGTATTGTCAAAAATATTTAGTTAATTCTTTTATATCTGTAATAGTTACAGAGTGTTTTGTTAAAAATACTTGCCTCCCCCTTTTAGAGACATTATAATCAATTAGAAAACAATGTTAACAAGCTTCTAAAAGGAGACGCGCTTATGGATCGAATTTCTCGTTTTGTTATTTGGATTTGTTCTAAATTTAACCGTGAACAAATCGAACGTATTATCAAAGGCCTTCAGGAAATTTTCATCTTATCCCTACTCTGATCATGTGGACAAATGAGTATATTGAAATTGCCTACCCATCATTGGCCTTACCGTTAAATGGTTTAATATTTATTTTATTTCTAAAATTTGGATACAATTATTCCCTGTGTCGGAAACATAGAAAAAATTATTTTTTATGGCTAAATTTTCTATAAAACCAAACTCTCCCAGCCCCTTCCCTTCTTTTCCAAAGGTAAATTTAGATACAAGATCACCATTCGGTTGTATCTC
>JAHIOQ010000106.1 GCA_018895275.1 Candidatus Omnitrophota bacterium | reverse complement strand
GCATACTCCGATTCTTAAAGGTGTTCAGAAAATAAATAGGCCTTTTCGTGTCCCTTGGCTTAATAATAAGTTTATAGAAATTATTTGGACAGCATGATGCTTAAAAATTGTCGGATAAACACTCTGTGAAAATCGGTGTTAAAGAAGAAACGCAATTAGGCTATCCGGGGTTTATCAATCTTATCGGAATAGAATCTCCGGGATTGACCGCGGCGGTGTCCATAGCGGATTATGTGAAAGATTTATTAAGGTGAGATTTTTAAGTTTTGAGAAAATTTGACAATACAAGATATATCTTGTATACTTTAAATAGGATAAGATGGGTCAGGATAAGATTAAAAATATCTACTATTTTGTTGATGGTCGCGGCAACAATCCGGTAAAAGAGTTTATCAGCGGCCTTTCTCTCGGGGAGAGGGCAAAAGTTTTTGCCTATATCATGGAACTTAAAAAACAAGGCAATAATTTGCACAGGCCTTTGTCCGATTATTTAGGACATGGGATTTACGAATTAAGGCCAAAGGCAAATCGGGTTTTCTATTTTTTCTTTCTTAAGGATAATGCTGTGCTTGTTCATGCGATAAGGAAAAAGACAAATAAAATACCGCTGAAAGATTTAGAGGTATGCATAAAAAGGAAGTTTTCTGTGGAAGAACACGCTAAAGTAGAAAAGTTTAATTTATGAGAGGATCATAGCATGAAAAAGATAAAACTGGAAAAAATCGACGGACATTTACAAAGAGAGTTAAAGAACAAAAAGTTCAGGACGACTTACGAGGTTGAAGCGGCTAAAGTGGCTTTAGCCCAGAAAATTGCAGAGCTTAGACAAGAGAATCATTTGAATCAGGTTGAACTTGCCAAAAAGCTTGGGGTTTCCCAGCAATTTATTTCCCAAATAGAGACTGGGCAAGAAAGAAATCTTACGTTGGATACATTGGTGCGTCTTGCGACTACGTTAGGAAGAGGAGTAAAAATTTCTTTTCCGAAGGCCTCAAAAAGGAACGCTTTGCTTCAAGTGATTTAATAATCTCTGTGCAGCTTCCATTACTTCCGGCGTCATCACTCGACTTTTACGCTCTTTCTTTTTTTTGTAAAAAGCCCCCGGTCCGCCTTCCCGATATCTTTTTGCCCAACGTTTCATATTAATTGGATTTAATTCAAAGGTTCTGTTTATTTCCGATTGCGTTGCATTCCCTGTCACATACAGTTGCGCCATGAACATTTTAAATGAGTCTTTGTCGTCTTCGTTATGAACAAAAAGAGGCATTTGCCCATTAAAATAATAGACTCGTTCATCTCTTTTAGCGTAACCGATCAACTGATTAATCAGTGTTACTTTCTCGGTAAATATCGGCAGCAACATTTGCGGCATAAGGCATCCTCCTTGTTTTTCGTCTCTTTCTTAAATCATTCTTATGCCGGATATTTTAGCAGATTTTTAGAGGGAAGTTGTTATTTTTTATCAGGTTAGAAAAAATTCTTAAAACGTCGAGGTCAGGAGTTGTGAATTTAAATTAATTACCGAACACTACGAGAACAAGTAAAACGTGAACTAACCTTACCCATGTCTTTTTGGTTACCTTCTTTATTTTATCCCATGAATTGTTTTGCCTGCAAAATTCTGATTTACTATTCTTTCTATCATCCCGCCCTTCCTTGCAAATCCAATGATAATCTCATCCGCCAGTTCAATCATAAACCGGTTTCTTTTTTCCGCGGTTTTAGCTGATACATACTTCACACTATTTACAAACGGAGTAACAATCAGCAATCTGCCGGATTCAATTGCTTTTTTGAGTTCCGGCTCGATTCTTTCCTTCATTCCCCGCGCAAGAACCAAAATAATCGGCTGTATGCCGGCAAGCAGGTAATGGAAAACATCCTTCTCAATCTTTGAATGAAAACCGCTGATGACGCAGTTGCCTTGGTCGCGCTGTTCGATGGCCCAATCATAGCATTTAAGCACCACTGAAGCGGGAATTTCCCGGCTGCAGAGAAACGCGGTTTTGCGCAGTTTTAGCAATTCCTTATTGCCGAGCGATGAAACAATCATTCGTCATCCCCGCCGCTGTCCAGCTTTTGCTTTAACTGCCTTTGTTTCTTCGCCGGCGGAAGATAGTTCTCAGATGTTATGACGCTTTTACCTGTTTCCAGATCCGCAACATCGGTCAGATATTTTTTTCCGTCTGCCGACTCAAGTTTCAGTTGGTTACATTTTGTAACCGACTCACTGCCTTCTTTTTTTAAACGGTTTTTAAAAACTTTCCAATAGTTTCGCGCCGCCTGGTAATCCGGCTGTTGTATCAGAACCTGTAAAATATCAACCACCGAGAAATACCAGGTTTCGGCCTGCTCATCATAATGACGGCGGATTTTATAGTTTTCAAAAACAGCTAATTTATTGTCAGTCATTGCTCTCCTCCTCCCCGCTGTCCAGTTCCCTGCCCATGCGGTATCTTTTTAAATCCTTTTTTACTTCATTGATTAACTGCTTTTCTGTTGGCAAATATAACTGATATTTACTCGTCAAAATCGTCTTGTTGTTTTCCGGGAGGGCAAATTTAACCGCTGTATTATTTTTATCAGCGCAAAGCAAAATTCCGATAGTCGGATTTTCTTTCGGCAACTTTTCAGTGCGGTCGTAGTAATTCACATACATTTGCAGTTGTCCTAAATCCTGATGTGTGAGTTTTTGCGTTTTGATCTCAATGACGACAAAACACCGCAGCAAGCGGTTGTAAAACACCAAGTCCACAAAAAACTCATCATCTTCTAATAGTATCCGCTTTTGTCTTGACACAAAAGAAAAACCATTTCCCAATTCCAGTAAGAAGGCTTGAAGATGATTTATTATTGCAGTTTCGAGATCTCTCTCATAGTATTTTGCTTTACGCTCCAAACCAAGGAATTCTAACACCATTGGGTCTTTGATGATTTCCTGCGGTTCTTCAGGTATCTTCTCTTTGCGGGCTACAGATAAAACCATTTTTTTATTGTTACTTAATAACAATCGTTCATACAGCCCCGAGTTTATCTGTCTTTCTAATTCCCTGCCAGTCCAGCTATTATTAACTGCTTCAAGCAGATAATATTCTCTTTTATCCTGATTCCCGATGCGTAACAAAAGCCGGTACTGGCTCCAGTTCAATTGTGAACGCAGTGCGTTCACAATTGGAAAAGTCTGATAAAATTGAAGGCAA
This sequence comes from Candidatus Omnitrophota bacterium, assembly GCA_018895275.1. GTDB lineage: Bacteria > Omnitrophota > Gorgyraeia > B26-G9 > B26-G9 > JAHIOQ01. The sequence continues at coordinate 2,887 of JAHIOQ010000106.1, read as the reverse complement.
AAGTATAATTGCCGATATGAAAACCCGCTGCCATATTCCGGCTCAAGCTCTTTAGCCAAGTTACGAACGAGATTTTTACCATATTCTGCTCTTATCTTACCATGCTGTTCTTCTTCAAAGATTGACTTGCCTATGTGCCAATACATAAGCACGCGTTGAAAATCTACGCTTCGAATAGCGATAGCGCGCGATTGAGCAATGATTTCTTTAATTTCAGCTATAAACGATTTACGCATCAACATTCTCCTCTTTTATTCATTCCCTATATCTTCTCCGCTGTCTAATTCCTTGCCCATCCGGTATTTGATGTCGTAGTTGATAATAAAATCCAACTCCTCGTGGGTGAAGCCGTAGTGCTGGGCGAGAAGGCAGTCGATCTGGTCGATGATGGGTTTGGATTTATTTATTATGAATGATTGTGTTTCTGCAGTACCTTTACTTTTTTGCTCTCTCACAAGTGGTCTGCTATTTATTTTAATGTCTTTAAGATAGTTTTCGCCTAGTTCTTGAACGATCTTGGATTTGACAGCTTCCTCAGGAATATGAAAATTAGAAATATCTGATGGATTCAAATCCCGAAGATTGGAAGTAATTGAATACCAATACCAATAAATATCGGAGCTCAAGCAAGCAATAATTGCCTTGGCCTCATTAGCCGATGCGACACAAAAATTCGTTTCTCTTGATGATGATCCTTTTTTGCCATTAAGCTTAAAGTATGGTGCAAAATCTGTAAACACCTTCCAATAAAGACCACCCGTCGTCCTGTAATAGATCGGGCTGCCATTCTTGACTGTTTTGTAAGCAAGACTTTTTTGTGTCTGCATTTTATTCAGAATAGTCAATTCAGAATTGTTACTAATTTTCGGAATCCAAAACGCTGCTCGTTTGCCTTTGACCTCTGCATAGCATATCGGTTCCATCAACTGGTCTCTATTTTCACTTGTCCACTTTTGGTAGTTGGTTGAATAAACCTTTTCCTGGCCGTTAGAATTGCAGGCACAGAAAATTGTAAGTGCCCGATTAACCGTATCAAAAAGTTTCGCAGGTCTCCATGCATAGTTAGAATACCAAACAAACCGTTTCTGTTCAATCAACTTCTGGATCATCGCCATGCGTTGTGTCGAAACAATAGCAAGCGGAACAATCATCGCGATATTTCCATAATTACTCAAAAAACAAAGACTTCGTTCGATACAATAAACATGCACCGCTTTACTTACGAATGTCTGATAGCCATGAAGCTGGTAGCCAATTTGAGAATTCTCTAAATACGGCGGATTCCCAATCACCACATCAAACCCACCTTTACCCTGTACAATCTCATAGAACTCCGCGAACCAATGAAACGGTTGATGCGTGGCAAGCCAATTTTTGTATTCAATGTTTGAGTAATGTTGTTTATAAAGGAGTTTATATAGTTCATTACGAAGTTTATCCAACCGCTCGTTCAAGTCGTCTTTTGCTGTTTTAAAATCTTCAAAATCGGTATTGCCTTTCAGTTGAATCTCTTTGTAGCGGGCAAAGGCGCGGGCCACGATGTCGCATTTTTCTTTAATCTTTTCCGCATCATTATCAAAATCAAATTGACCGGCAAAAGCATTTTTTAATTGTTCTTCCGTTTCATACCCAACCAGCGTATTTCCAGCGCGGATATTAAAGTCCACATCGGGCAGCGGCTCCAGTCCAAGGTTTGGTTTGCGGTAGTCGGTGTCAACTGTGGCCACCAGCTTTAAAAACAGCCGCAGTTTGGCGATTTCCACCGCTTCGTTCATAATGTCCACGCCGTAGAGATTGTTCAGAATGATGGACTTGTAAATAAAATATTGCAGATTCGGATGTTCAGGGGCATTAACCTGCGCCAGGGTCTCTTCAAAAAACGTGTGCCTGCCTTTTTTTGACTCATCAATAAAATTTTTTATCCGCCGAATACATGCTTCATAAAGCGGTTCCAGGATGTTCATCGCGGCAAAAAGGAACGCGCCTGATCCGCAGGTGGGGTCAAGTATCGTTATGCTGGAAAGGGCCTTATAAAAATGGCGGATAAACTCGGCATCCTCGGTTGTTTCGACCACATCCTGTGCGAACTGGCGAATATTGAGGTTGCAGGTGATGAACTCATTGATTTCCTTTATCTCGCCTGATTCAATTTTCGTTTTAATGTCCGCATAGCGTTTGCGACGCTCGATAACTTCGCGATAAATCTCGGTCGGCAGGGCAATATCCGAAGGAGCGGGCTTGTTCCAGCTTTTGCGGAGTTCCCAGAGCCAGGGTCCTTTGCCGTCCACCACTTTGTTTTCCAACTCCGGCACAAAACCTTTCTGGACCTCAGCCGGCAGGTCGTCAAAAAGACCGCCATTTTCCGGCACGCCGTGCTTAATCGCATCATAGATATAGTCGGTTCCGCTCGCCTTAACCATCTGCCAGAGCCAGCCGTTAGCGGCAAAGGCTTTGGGACAATTCCGCTTCACCTCATCAAACAGCCAGGGAATAATACAGTTTTTGGCAATGTAGTCGGTAATGTCTTCCTTGGTGTAATAGGCGCCCATCTGGGCGCGGTCATTGATGTATTTTTCAAAGATATAACCGATTACATCCGGGTTGATGTCTTTGCCGCTGGCGGTTTCACGGGTATCGAGGTGCCATTCATACTGGTCAAAAAAATCGAAGAGCTTTTCAAATGCTTTATCGTCAATTGATATTTTTAGAAATGTCTTTTCAATTTCGTGTTCGTCAAACAGCCCGCCGTTAAGGTAGGGAATTTTGCCGATTTCAAGGGCGATGCTTGTATCGCCTCGGCTCTGTTCCGGCGCTCCAAGTCCTTTATGAAAGAGGGCAAGCAGAAAATCGCGATAGAAGGAATAAAATTTGTTCTTCCCTTTTTTTT
>JAHIOQ010000105.1 GCA_018895275.1 Candidatus Omnitrophota bacterium | reverse complement strand
ATAAATAGTTTGACGCAAATTGAATAATTTGATATTATTAAATACTTAAGATGCTTACGATAATGCAGAAAGGACGATTATGATCAGCCGTTATACGCGGGAAAAGATGGGGCAAATCTGGACAGAGCAGATGAAATGGCAAAAGATGCTCGAAGTAGAGCTTGCCGTGTGTTCTGCCTGGGCGCAATTAGGAAAAATCCCCCAATCTTCGCTTTCCCATATTAAAAAACATGCTAAATTCGATATTGGACGCATAAAAGAAATAGAAAAAGAAACAAAGCACGATATCATTGCCTTCCTTACAAGTATTGCGGAAAACGTAGGCGAGGATTCGCGCTTTATCCACATGGGCTTGACGTCCAATGATGCTATTGATACAGGGCAGGCGCTCCAGCTTAGGGAAGCATCCGATATTCTTCTTGACGGGCTTAGCGCGTTATTGAAGGCGCTTAAAAAAAAGGCGAAAAAGTATAAATACGTTCCGATGTCCGGGCGGTCGCATAATGTGCACGCGGAACCGATCACCTTTGGTTTGAAGCTGGCGGTGTGGTATGAAGAGACAAAACGTAATATTGCCCGGCTGCGGGAGGCAAAGAAAGGTGTATGCGTGGGCAAACTCTCGGGAGCGGTGGGGACATATTCAAACATCGACCCTCGTGTGGAAAAAATAGTGCTTAAGCAATTGGGCCTTGGGGTGGAAGCGGCGGCAAATCAGGTTGTGCAGCGTGACCGGCATGCGCATTATATGGCAACTTTGGCGATTATCGCCGCGAGTTTGGAGAAATTTACTACGGAAATCAGGAATCTGCAGCATACGGAGATACGGGAAGTGGAGGAGTATTTTTCTAAGGGACAGAAAGGTTCTTCGGCGATGCCGCATAAGCGCAATCCGATTACCTCGGAACGTATCTGCGGATTGGCGCGTTTGCTGCGCGGTTATGCCCTGGCTGCCATGGAAAACGTTGCCTTGTGGCATGAACGCGATATCTCGCATTCTTCCGTTGAACGCGTCATCTTGCCGGACGCGGCGATAGTTCTTGATTATATGCTTGCGCTTTGTACGGAGTTGATAGATAAATTACTCGTTTATCCGGAAACGATGTTATCAAATATGGAGAAGACCAGGGGGCTCATGTTTTCGCAGCGTGTTTTGATCACATTGGTGGAAAAGGGGCTTACGCGGGAAGAGGCGTATCGTATTGTGCAGGGAAACGCGTTAAAAGTATGGAAAGGCACGGCTGATTTTAAGGCCTTGCTGCTTTGTGACGATAGCCTTAAGACGTTGTTGAGCAAAGAAGAGATTGAGCGTTGTTTTGATCTGAAATTCATATTGCGGAATGTCGATATGATTTTTAAGAGAATCGGCATATTATAAGGTAAAAATATGTATTGGCGTGTTGAGGTTGAAAATAAATCCGCAGTGGTAGATCCCGTCGGACAGGGGATCAAGCGGGATATCCTTGATTTAGGCATTGATAGCGTTTCTGACGTTAAAATGGCGCAGGTATATATTATCGAAGCGGATATCGCGGAAGATGATCTGAAAAGAATATGCGAAGGCCTTTTATGCGACCCGGTAATCCAGCAATATATGTTCGGGGTTCTTGAAGATAAAAAATTTCGAATTAAACCGAAGAAAAATTGTTATGTTATCGAAATTGCCTATAACCCGGGAGTAATGGACCCCTGGGAGGATAGTACGAAAAAAGGAATCCGCGATTTAGGCATCGAGGGTATTATCAGCGTAAAAACCGGACGTAAATATCGTATAAAAGGAACTCTTACGCAGGCGCAGATTTCTTTAATTTCGGAAAAACTGCTCTATAATAAAGTGATACAGCATGTGGTGACCATTGAATATCTGAAAAAAACTCTTCAGGCACATAAGGAAGTTGCTTATGAATTCAAGAAGGTTGAAGTCGGCCTCTGCGGTCTGGCAGATAAAGGGCTCCTGAATTTAAGTAAAGAATGCCATCTTTATCTTAATTTGGAAGAGATGCGGACGATTAAAAAATACTTTTCCCGCCTGGGCCGTAATCCTACCGATTGTGAGTTGGAAACCATTGCGCAGACATGGTCGGAGCATTGTGTGCACAAAACCATGCGCGGGATTATTGATTATATGGACCATAGTTTCCCGCCCAAAAAAAAGCCGCGAAAGATCCGCAATCTTTTAAAAACAACGATTATGGCGGCCACGGGAAAATTGAATAAATCATGGTGTGTGTCCGTATTTAAAGATAATGCCGGTATAATCCGGTTTGATAAGGATCACAATATTTGTTTTAAGGTTGAAACGCATAACCATCCTTCCGCGCTGGACCCTTATGGCGGCGCCGGTACGGGAATCGGCGGGGTAATCCGCGATATTTTAGGCGTAGGCCTGGGCGCGCGGCCGATTATGAATACGGATGTGTTTTGTTTCGGCATGCCGCAGATTCCCATGCGTAAGGTACCGCAGGGAGTTTTGCACCCGAAAAGAATAATGAAGGGAGTGGTTGCCGGAGTCAGGGATTACGGTAACCGGATGGGGATCCCCACGGCCAACGGAGCGGTTATCTTTGATGAGCGGTACATGGGTAATCCGCTGGTATATTGCGGAACGGTTGGAATTATGCCGAAAAAATATTCCGCTAAAAAGGTCGGCGCGGGAGAATATATTGTTGTTGTCGGCGGCAGAACGGGGCGGGACGGGATACACGGAGCAACTTTTTCTTCTTCGGAATTAACGCATGAATCCGAGTCGATTTCCAGCGGTGCGGTACAGATCGGTAATGCGATAACCGAGAAAAAGGTTCTGGATACATTGCTTCAGGCACGGGATGAAAATCTTTATACGGCAGTTACGGATTGCGGCGCCGGCGGCCTTTCCAGCGCGGTGGGAGAGATGGGACAGGATACCGGCGCGCGGGTAGACCTGGATAAAGTTCCTTTAAAATATAACGGATTAAGCTACACGGAAATCTGGATATCCGAAGCACAGGAAAGAATGGTTGTCTCCGTTCCCGGGAAGAATTTAAAACGCCTGCTTGAATTGTTCGCGAAAGAGGATGTGGATGCCGCGGTTATCGGGTGTTTTACCACCACAAAGCGCCTTGAGTTATTTTTCAAAGGGGAAAAAGTCTGTGATTTGGATATGGAGTTTCTGCATGAAGGATTACCGGATTCGATTCGGCAGGCCCGCTGGCAGCCGCCGCAGCGTAAGGCCTCTATGCCCAAAAACAGGAAAAATCTGACTACGGCGCTTTTGGAAGTTCTTTCGGATTTAAATGTTTGCAGCAAAGAAACGATTATCCGCCAATACGATCATGAGGTGCAGGGAATGAGTGTGTTAAAGCCGCTTGGCGGCATAGATAATGACGGGCCTCAGGACGCGGCGGTGATAAGGCCTTTACCGTATTCGAACAGAGGTATTATTATTTCGTGCGGGATTAATTCGCGCTATGCGGATATCGACCCTTATTGGATGGCCGCTTCCTGCGTTGATGAAGCCTTACGGCAGATTATCAGCGTGGGTGGGGATCTGGAGCAGGTTGCCGTTCTGGATAATTTCAGTTGGGGTAATACCTCTAAGCCGGATGTTTTAGGCGGGCTCGTAAGGGCTTGTTTCGGCTGCCGTGACGCCGCATTGGAGTACGGAGTCCCGTTTATTTCCGGTAAGGACAGTTTAAATAATGAATATAAAATCGGCAAAAAAACGATCTCGATACCTTCGACCCTGTTGATTTCCGCGATGGCCGTGATTAAAGATGTGCGAAAGGTGGTTTCCAGCGACGCGAAGTCTGCGGATAGCCTTATCTATTGCGTGGGCTTAACGCGCGACGAACTTGGCGCCAGCAGTTACTATGTAATAAACGGTTGGTACAGCCCGGATGTGCCGAAGATTAATTTCAAAAAGAGCCGCGCTGTGTTGCAGAGGCTTAGTTATTGTCTGTCGAAAAGAATGGTTCTTTCCTGCCATGACTGTTCCGACGGCGGCTTGGCGGTTGCTTTAGCGGAAATGGCTTTTTCCGGCGGGTTGGGGATGGATATAAGCCTTGCCCGGGTTAGACACGATATCCCGGCTAAAAGCCTGAGAGATGACGTATTGTTGTTTTCGGAGTCAAACACACGTTTTGTCGTAGAGGTCGGTCAAAATAAAAAGCGGATATTCGAGCAGGCGCTCAAAGGTATCCCTTTTGCTTGCATAGGCATGACAACCGCGGAGAAGGCCTTTAAAGTACAAGGAATTGATAATTCCGCGGTTATCGAATGCCGGATTGATCGCCTAAAAGAAGCATGGCTAGCCCCCCTGCGCGGTTAAATTATTTAGAGAGTTTATCCATATAACTAAAAAGAGCATTTGTCCCATGAGTATTTACGCATTTATTCCTTTTATCTGCGGGTTATTGTGTTTGGGAAGCGGTTTTTTTATCCTGTCCAAAGCGCGCAAATCATATCTTAGCCGGCCGTATTTTTTAGCTTCCATGATTATATCCGGCTATTTTTTTATGAATTTTTGCCTCATGGAATTGGTTAGATTGCCGGAAATGCTCGCCGGGGCCAAGGTTTTTGCTTTTGCCGGATTTTTCGTTGTGCCGGCTTTATTAAATATATTATTCCAGCATAATAAGCGAGGGTTGTTCAAGGTAATTTTGTTTTTCTCTTTCATCCTTAGTTTATTTGTTTTCTATTATTTGAAGGCGCCGATTAAAGTTGTGCGGTTTCCCTGGGGCAGCGCGTTGGCTATTCAGGATATTTCGGTGATATTCTTTTTTATTAACGTTGCTTTATTTCTTCCGCTGGGAGTTGTTATCTTCCGGCTGCAGACGAGAAAAAGGAAGATCTCGCAGCTGTCAAAGAGACAGATAAATTTCAATGTTTTGGCGATGTCGGCGGGTTTCGTTTTTCTGTGCGTAAACATGTTGCCGGGATTCGGCATTAATGTTTATCCTTTCGGGCTGCCGTTGCTGGCAATAGCGTTTATTTCCATGTCTTATTCGATAATCAGATATCGTTTCCTGGAAATGGATTTAATTATAAATAGAACGGTTGTTTCGTTTTTATTTATTGCGCCTTTATTGGCGGGACATGTAATTATAAGCGGATTGTTTCTTTCTACTCTGGGATTCGTGTTTTCCACGACATTTTCTTTGCTGGTAATTATTTCTATCGCGCTTTTTACGCCGTATCGCCGGCTGCTTCAGAAAATGGTGGAAAAGGCGGTGTATCGCGGGCGTTATGATTATCAAAAAGTGCTTAAGGAATTGTGCCAGACGATTACGGCGATTCTTGATTTTGACCAGCTTTTCGACCACATTGTGCATGTTATCGTGCAAACTATTGAGGTGGAGAAAACTGCCGTGTTTCTCTCCGATGATGACGGGCAAAATTTCAGGATAAAAGCTTCAAACGGCGTTCATAACGTATGCGAAAATAGTTTGACGCTTAAGGCCGATGAACCGATTATAAAACGTTTACAGCAGGCAGGAAGGATTCTGGTGAAAGATGAACTGCTTCAATTCGAGGATGAAAACCGAATAATGAAGATGTTTAAGCCCTTAGATGCCCTTGAAACGGAACTGGTTGTACCGCTGTTGTATAAAGAGAACCTGCTTGGATTTATTGTGTTAAGCCGAAAAATCAGCGGTAATATATATAATCAGGGTGATATCGATGTGTTGGAGACGTTTTCCGTAGAGGCAGCGAAAGCGATTGAACATGTGCGTTTGTATAATGAAGCGATCGTTGACCGCGCGACGAAGGTTTTTAATCAAAATTATTTTTTGATGCGTTTGCGGGAAGAGATAGCGCGCGCAAAACGTTATCGCCACCCTATTTCATTAATGTTTATTGAGATTGACAGTTTAGAAGGCGTTGATAACGTCTTGGGACACGCGAATACGGATTTGATTTTAAAAGGCATAGGCCTGCTGCTTAAGACAAAGATAAGGAGCGTTGATGTCCTGTCCCGTTTCAGCGGCAGAAAATTCGCCGTGATCCTGCCGGAAACGGCGAAATCTAAATCTGAAGATGCGCGGGAAATGCTGAAGAAACATGTTAAGGATACCTTAATCGTAGCGGAAAGACTGCGCAGCGGCGTAGAAAATTTTACGGATAAATCCGGAGGAATATCCGCCGGGGTTACGGTGAGCATTGGGATCGCCTATTTTGAAGGCAGTGACGAGCATTTTAGTGAAGAGCAGTTTATCGAGCAGGCGGAAAGTGCGCTGATGGACGCAAAAAAAACAGGTAAAAATAAAGTGGTTAGTTTTGAGGTGCAAAAGTGAAGGCGATAAAAGTCTTAATTGTAAGAACGGCAGGGACTAATTGTGATCAGGAGACTAAAGTTGCTTTTGAGATTCTTGGGGCAAAAGTAGAGCTGATGCACGTAAATGATTTGGTTAAAAGTAAAGAGAAGCTTTTTAATTACCAGATTATTGCTTTCCCGGGAGGGTTTACCTATGGGGATGATATTGCCGCGGGGAAGATTCTGGCAAATGAGTTAAAGATGAAATTACGGGATGAATTGGACAGATTTTTACATAAAAACAGGCTGATGATCGGTATTTGTAACGGATTTCAGGTACTGGTCAAGATGGGGGTTTTACCGGGGAATGTTCCGTGGAAACAGGAAGCGACGCTGGCTAACAATGATTCCGGAAGGTTTGATGACCGCTGGGTGTATCTTAAACAAGCTGCAAGCTGCAAGCCGCAAGCCGCAAACAGGTGTGTGTGGACGAGGGAAATTGATGAGGTTATTTATTTGCCGGTAGCGCATGGAGAAGGAAAATTTATACCGGCTGACGATACGCTTTTGCGGAAACTTAAGGCTGACGGCCAGATTGTGTTTCAATATTGTGACCGGGAGGGAGGAGAGCCTTTGTATCCGGATAATCCAAATGGCTCAATCGCGCATATTGCCGGTATTTGTGACCGCACCGGCAGGATTTTTGGACTTATGCCTCATCCGGAGCGTTTCCTGTTTCGTACGCAGCATCCGCGCTGGACGAGGCAAAAGAATTCTGACGTTCCGGACGGATTAAAGATTTTCCGCAGCGCGCTTAATTTTCTAAAACGGGCGTAATCCGGATATGCCGGACGTTATAAAAAATAGAATCAAGTTTAAGTTCTTAGTTTTAATTCGCAGACGGCCTAACGGCCTATAATTTACGCAATTTCAATTGCGTAAATTATCTGCTCATTAAGGAGACTTGAATGAATAAAAGGGTAACATATAAACAGGCGGGAGTGGATATAAACGAAGCGAACTTATTCGTCAAAAATATCAGCCGGCTTGTGCGTAGTACACATCGTCCGGAAGTAATGGACAATATCACAGGATTTGGCAGTTGTTTTGCTTTTAAAAAAGAGCGTTATCAGAATCCGGTGCTGGTTTCCAGCACGGACGGCGTGGGTACGAAACTTAAAATAGCGATACTCGCCGGTAAGCATGATACGGTGGGCATAGATCTTGTGGCGATGAATGTCAACGATGTCTTAGCCGCGGGCGCAGCGCCGCTTTTTTTTCTTGATTATATTGCCGTTGGTAAAATAAACAAGAAAAAACTGGTTGATATCGTGGCTGGTATTGCAACGGGCTGCCGGGAGTCGGGGTGCGCGCTTATCGGCGGCGAGACAGCGGAAATGCCCGTCTTATATAGAAAAGACGAGTATGATTTAGCGGGATTTTGCGTGGGCGTGGCGGAAAAAAAGGAACTTCTACCCGCTGATACGATCATGCCTGACGATGTGCTCGTTGGTATTGAGTCCAGCGGGCTGCATTCCAACGGTTTTTCATTGGTACATAAGGTATTTTCGGAAAAAGAGATTAAAAGAAAGGCCTTGGAATTATTGCGTCCGACGAGAATTTATGTTAAGCCTATTCTTTCTCTTAAAAAAATAGTTAAAATCAAAGGGCTCGCCCATATTACCGGGGGTGCCTTTTATGAAAAACTTACAAAAATATTTCCTAAAAGCTGTTCGCTAATAGTGAATAAAAGCAGTTGGACGGTGCCGGATATTTTTAACGAAATACAGCAGCGCGGAAATATCAGCGATAAAGAGATGTTTCGAACCTTTAATATGGGCGTCGGGATGGTTGTTGTGGTTGAGAGGAGTGCTGCGGAGAAAGTTTGCGGCCATTTAAAGCGGTTTCATTTAAAGTCATGGGTTATCGGCGAAGTAGTTAAAGGCGGGGAGAGGATAAGAATTAAGTAGTTAGAAGTGTTGTAAAAATTGTGCGGGGATAAAGTGATTTTAAAGGAGTTGGAGAGGATGAATTTAAAAATAAAAAATTAAAAATCAAAATGACAAATCAAAATCCAAAATTAAAATAATTGCTTAAAAGAGGATATTATTATTTTTAAATTTTACATTGTCATTTTGATATTTGCATTTTAATTTTTGATATCTTTATATGGTTAATGCCTGAAAATAAGCGATGATTATCTGAATTTCTGGTTAAATTTTTGAGAGAACGAAGGATTGTCTAATGAAGGTTTTGGTTATAGGCTCAGGGGGTAGGGAACATGCCCTTGTTTGGAAAATCGCGCAATCGCCGCTTGTAAAGAGGGTATATTGTGCGCCGGGAAACGCCGGCATAAGTGAATTAGCGGAAATTGTCCCGATTGCTGCGGATGATATTACCGGACTTGCCGATTTTTCCGAACGGGAAAAGATTGATTTGACGGTAGTCGGGCCGGAAGCTCCTTTAGCTCTGGGGATTGTTGACCTTTTTAGAAGTAAAAATATGAAAATATTCGGCCCGGGTAAGTCGGCAAGCCGCTTGGAATCGAGCAAGGTTTTTGCGAAGAATATAATGAAAAAATATGGGGTGCCTACGGCTGATTTTCGGGTCTTTTTGGACAAGGATAAGACGTTGGATTTTGTCCGGAAAGCGCAACGGCCGCTGGTGATAAAGGCCGACGGCTTATGCGCGGGTAAGGGGGTTTTTGTCTGCGCGACGCTTGAAGAACAGGAGAATGCTATTATCGCGATTATGCAGGAGGGCGTTTTCGGCGCCGCGGGGAGAACGGTTCTTATCGAAGAAAGGTTAGAGGGCGAGGAGGCATCAATAATCGTCGTCAGTGACGGTGAGCATGTATTGGCATTGGCCTCCAGCCAGGATTATAAGAGAATCTTTGATTTTGACCGCGGCCCGAATACCGGCGGGATGGGCGCTTATTCGCCGGCGCCTTTGGTTACGCAGGAGATGTTTGCCGGGATTGAACGCAAGATAATTATTCCGATGATACAGGGGATGAAGCAGGAAGGGGCGCCATTTTGCGGGGTCTTATATGCCGGGGTGATGATTGACGCTGAGGGGCCAAAGGTACTGGAGTTTAATGTGCGCCTGGGTGATCCGGAGACGCAGGCGATATTGCCGCGTTTAAAAAGCGATATTGTGGAAATGATGCTTAAGGCGCTGGACAAAGGTTTAAGTAAGGCAACGGTAGAGTGGGATGAGCGCGCTTGCGTATGTGTAGTTGTTGCGGCCGGAGGTTATCCCGGAGCTTACGAAAAAGGAAAAGAGATAGTTGGTTTACCGGAGCTGAAAGACAGGGAAGATGTTGTTGTTTTTCATGCCGGGACGAAAAAGCTCAAAACCCAAAATTCAAAATTTATAACCGTTACCAACGGCGGCAGGGTCCTGGGGGTTACAGCATTGGGAGATTCCATTCAAGCGGCTATAGGTACTGTCTACTCTGCGTTGGAAAAAATAAATTTTGAAGCAATGTATTATCGTAAAGATATCGGCAAACGCGCGTTGCCGCGGGTCGTGCCTTCATAATTGCTTATCTTAATATTTGGTTAAATATAGAGAAACGAAAGGAGCAAAAAGCCTGTTATGGAAAAGAAAACAATGAAAGTCAGTATCCTGATGGGCAGCAAATCTGATTTGGATACGGTGCAGGAAACGGTGAATATTTTTAAGCAATTCGGCGTTTCTTACGAATTAAAGGTTTATTCCGCGCATCGTACGCCTAAAGACCTTGCCTGCTATGTTGAAGGGCTGGCGAAAAATAAAGATTTCCTGAGATGAAAGAAACAAAAATCATTAAAATCGATCCGGTTACTCCCGAGAAGCATCTTATAGAGGAAGCGGCAAACATCTTGTCCTCGGGCGGACTGGTGGCTTTTCCTACGGAGACGGTTTACGGTTTAGCCGCGGTAATGACCAGTGACTTGGCGATTGAAAAACTTAATGATTTAAAAAAAAGGAATCAGGATAAAAAGTTTTCAATAGGCATCAATGAAATCCGGCAGGCAGAAGAGCTGGCGGAAGATATTCCGCCGTTTGCTTACCGGCTTATGCGCCGGTTTTGGCCGGGGCCGTTAACCCTGGTTTTACAGGCTAAAGACGAGACAACGGTAGGGCTGAGAATGCCTGATCATCCGGTAGCTCAGATGTTACTGAGAGAAGTCGGATCTCCCGTGTTTCTGCCTTCGGCGAATTTTAGCGGAGAAGAACCGCCGCTGTGCGCGGAAGATGTTTTGAAAAGCCTGGGAGGGTATATCGACGCGGTGATTGATTCCGGTCGTGTTAAATGGGGAATCGCTTCTACGGTTTGCGAGGTCAGCGGCAGCCGTTATAAAATCCTGCGTTCTGGAGTTGTGCGGGAAGAGATGATTAAAGCGGCGGCAAAGCATAAAACTATACTTTTTGTCTGTACGGGGAACAGCTGCCGCAGCGCGATGGCCGAAGGGATAATAAAAAATGCGCTTGCCGGTTATCCTTTTATTAATATTCAGTCCGCGGGGGTAGCGGCGTATGAAGGAATGCCTGCTTCGCAGGAAGCCGTGCGGGTAATGGCACGGCAGTCGATAGATATAAGCAGGCACGGGGCGAGGCGTCTGACGGATGAGATGATTAAAGAATCGGATATGATTCTTGTTATGGAGCCGGGACATAAACGTCATATCCTCATGCGTTTTCCGAATGCGGAAAAAAGGGTGTTTTTATTAAAAGAGTTCGCCCTGGAAAACGAGGAGGAAAATCCGATGATCCCGGATCCGATCGGTATGGATGAGCGTTTTTATGATCAAGTGGCATTGATATTGAAAAGATCGATTGAAGGGTTGGTGGCGAAATTACATGAAGATCGCGATTGGCAGTGACCACAGAGGATTTGCGCTTAAAAAGGCGTTAGTTCAATATTTGCAGAATAAGGGATACAGGGTTGAGGATATGGGGACATACTCAGAGGAATCAACCGATTATCCTGTATTTGCCTTTAAAGTTGCAAAAGGCGTGGCGAAAAGGCAGTTTGACCGAGGCATCCTTATTTGTAACAGCGGGTTGGGAATGGCGATGGCGGCAAGTACGGTGAAAGGTGTTCGGGCGGCAAACTGTTTTAATCTTGCGACTGCGCGTTTCTCGCGTGAACATAATGATGCCAATATCCTGGTTCTTGGTGCCGGATTTGTTAAACAACAAATGGCGAAGCGGATTACCGCTGTCTGGTTGAATACCAAATTCGCCGGCGGCAGGCATCTGCGCCGGGTAAAGATGTTTAGTAAATAGTATTATAGGGAGGGATGATGAAACGTTTAAAAGAAGTGGATATTGAAATCTATAAAACGATTCGTAAAGAGCTGAAGCGCCAGCGGGAGCATATCGAATTGATTGCCAGCGAGAATTTCACATCACTGGCAGTCATGGAGGCGCAAAGTTCTGTATTGACCAATAAATATGCGGAAGGATACCCGGGATCCCGCTGGTATGGCGGTTGTGAACATGTAGATGAAGTCGAACAACTTGCTATTGAACGGGCCAAACAATTATTTAAGGCGGATTATGCCAATGTGCAGCCGCATTCGGGAGCACAGGCGAATATGGCGGTTTTTATGTCCTGTCTTAAAGCCGGAGATACTGTATTGGCTTTGGATCTGGCTTGCGGCGGGCATCTTTCTCACGGACATCCGCGAAATTTTTCCGGGTTGTTTTATAATGTGAAATCATATGGGGTAAATCAGAAAACCGAACAGCTTGATTATGACGAGATTTTAGAGTTGGCAAAGGAGCATAAACCGAAAATGATTCTCGCCGGAGCCTCGGCTTATCCGCGTATTATAGATTTTAAAAAATTCCGTGATATCTGTGACAAGGTAGGGGCATGTTTCGTTGTGGATATGGCGCATATTGCCGGGCTTGTTGCGGCCGGGGTGCATCCCTCGCCGGTGCCGTATGCGGAGTATGTAACCACGACTACGCATAAAACGCTTCGCGGGCCGCGGGGAGGATTGATATTGTGTAAGAAAGAATTTGCTAAGAAAATCGATTTGCATGTTTTTCCCGGCACGCAAGGCGGCCCCCTTATGCATACAATAGCGGCAAAGGCCGTTGCTTTAAAAGAGGCCTTAATGCCGGATTTTAAGAAATATCAGATACAGGTAGTGAAGAATGCGGTTGCGCTTGCCGCGGCGCTGCAGAAGAAAAATTTTCGTATTGTTTCCGGAGGTACGGATACTCATCTTATGCTCGTTGATTTGCGTAACCGCGATATAATCGGAAAAGACGCGCAGGAGATGCTTGGCTGTGTTAATATTACGATTAATAAAAACTTGATTCCGTTTGACCCGAAATCTCCGTTTTTGACCAGCGGTATTCGGTTGGGAACTCCGGCGGTGACGACGCGGGGCATGAAAGTTCCGCAGATGCATGAAATCGCCGGTATTATTGATGTAATATTGAGAAAAGAGGATCAAACGTCAGGCGAACAGATACGCAAGATGCGTAAAAAAGTACATGAACTAACCCGGGCATTTCCGTTGTACCAATAACCCGGTTAAAACACGAAAAGGGATGTGTTATGGCAGGGAAAAAACAAAAAAAGATGTTGAAACGGCCCAGCTGGGACGAATATTTTATTGATATTGCCCAACTTGTTGCGAAACGCTCTACATGCCTGCGTAGGCAAGTCGGAGCGGTTATCGTAAAAGGTAAGCGCATATTAACCACCGGCTATAATGGTGCTCCCTCAGGACTGGCTCACTGTGAAAAAACAGGCTGCCTGAGAGAAGCATTAAGCGTGCCTTCCGGTCAGAGGCATGAGTTGTGCCGTGCCTTACACGCGGAGATGAATGCCTTGTTACAGGCGGCGCAGGACGGAATCAGCGTCAAGGACGGTATTCTCTACTGCACAAACGAACCTTGTATTATCTGTGCGAAAATGATTATTAATGCCGGAATAACCCGCGTGGTTGTCTTGTCAAAATATCCGGACAAATTCGCAAAAAAAATTTTGGAAGAGGCAAAGATAGAGGTAGTGGTAGCTAACCCGGATATTTCATGTTCTGTATGAAATATCCGCCCGAAGGGCCGATGGATTAAATCGTGTAACGATTTAATCCTGCTATCGGGGTATGCCCGTATCTTGTCTTCGATGGGCTGTGAAATAAGCGGGCTAAAAAAGCGGCATAAAGCTTGTTTTTTTGCGAACTCCTGCGAAAAGGTGGTATAAACCCCAAAAAACATCCGGATTTTATAAAAATAATTATTGACACAGCACTATATATGGTGTATTATCAAGCTGTGGATACAATATAATGTGTGTTTTGGTCGAGAGAAGCGAGAAAGGTTTGGATGCATGAAATGCCCGTTTTGCGCAAATATAGAGGATAAAGTGGTTGATTCGCGCATCTCTTCGGAAGGTGATTCTATTCGAAGAAGGCGGGAATGCTTAAAATGCCAGCGCAGGTTTACGACATATGAGTATATAGAAAAAACAATGCTTATGATTATTAAAAAGGACGGGCGGCGTGAGCCGTTCGACAGGAATAAAATCCTTTCCGGTCTTTTGCGGGCATGTGAAAAGCGCCCGGTAAGTATGGAGACTGTGGAAGGAGTGGTTGATTCTATTGAATGTACCTTGCAAAAGAACTATGATAAGGAGGTGGTAAGCTCGGACATCGGAGAACTTGTTATGCAGCATTTGCACGATATCGATGAGGTAGCTTATGTGAGATTTGCTTCCGTGTATCGGCAATTTAAAGACATAAATCAATTTTTGGGAGAATTAAAGGATCTGTTGAATAAGAGGAGGGCATAGGAGATGTTAGTACAGGATAAACATTTTTCCATGGAAGGTCAAAATCAGCGTCAACGCCTTCACAATATCGTAAAGCGGGACGGCCGCACAGTTTCTTTTGATAAACAAAAGATAAGCGATGCGATCTTTAAGTCGGCTCAGGCGGTTGGCGGTGAGGATAGGCTCCTTGCCGATGAATTGGCGAATGCCGTAGTTTTATATTTGGAAAAAAACTTTCAAAACGAGGTTCCCGGTATCGAACAGATTCAGGATATCGTGGAAAAAGTGTTGATTGAAACCGGACATGCGAAAACGGCAAAAGCCTATATTCTTTACCGTGAACAGAGAAGGAAAATACGGGAAATCCTTAAAGTCCGCAAAAAGGTCAAGAGCCGTGCTAATTCGACAGATCTTTCTCTTTTAGTTACCCCTTTAGCAAAGGATGAAATCCTTAACTGGGATAAAGGCAGAATTGCCCTCGCGCTGGAGAAGGAAGCCAATATTACGGAAGATCTTGCCATGGAAATAGCCTCGAGTGTCGAGAAAAAGGTATTTAATTCCGGCCTTACGAGGATATCCACAGCCTTGATTCGTGAGCTCGTCGATAATGAACTTTTTGAGCGCGGGCTGGATAAGACTCTTTCAAAACAGAGTATTATCGGTATGCCGACGTATGACCTGGAACAGCTGCTTTTTTCCAAAAGCTGCGAGAATTCCAATATCGCTTCAAATAATCCGGAAGCAGTTAATCTGTCTATTGCCGAGACGATATTGAAACAGTATATCCTGCAAAAGGTATTTTCGGATGAAGTGGCAAATGCGCATTTGTACGGCATGATTCATATTCATGATTTAGGATATCCGCGCGCTTATTGCGGTTCGCATTCCTTAGAATATCTTAAAAAATATGGCCTTGAGCTCGGAAACCTTTTTACTTCAAGTGCGCCGGCGAAATACGCGCGGACACTTACCGGGCATTTAAATACATTTCTTGCTTCTTTGCAGGCATATTATGCCGGGGCGCTGGGAATCGCCTATGTTAATATAATGTATGCGCCGTTGGTAGAGAATCTGACCGATGAGGAAATGAAACAGGAGGCGCAGTATTTGATATTTTCCGCCTCGCAAAATGCGTTTTCCCGCGGCAGCCAGAGTTTATTCATAGATTTTAACGTGCACACCGGTGTTCCCGGTTATCTGGCCAATATCCCGGCGATTGGGGCAAAAGGACAGTATACGGGAAGAACATACGGTGATTACGAAGAGACGGTGATTCGGTTTGCCAAGGCGATGCTGGATGTTTGGCGTGATGGAGATCGTGACGGAAGGGTTTTCGCTTTTCCGAAGTGTGATTTGCATATCAGTAATGAAACATTTGAAGATCCCCGGCAGTTGGAATTACTGCGCTACGCTTGCCTTATTGCCAGCGAGAACGGAACGCCTTATTTTGTTTTCGACCGCGGGAATGAGGCGGTTCTTTCACAATGCTGCCGCTTGCGCCAGAAGATAAACGATATATATATGATTGAACATCCTGAAAGTATGCGGTTTTGCGGTTTTCAGAACGTAACAATCAATTTGCCGCAGGCCGCTTATCGTTCGGGCAAAGGCAATGTGGATGGGCTGTTGAAAGAAATAGGACGGGTAATGGACATTGCGGCAAAGGCCCATTTGGAAAAGAAAGAGTTTGTTTCCCGGCTAAGTGAGCCGGGGATGCCGATGTGGGAAGTAGGAAAGCCGGCCAAGGACGGCCGGCCTTATATAGATCTGGAGAAAGCCACATATATTATTGGATTAATCGGGCTTAATGAATGCGTACAGTATATTACCGGGAAAGAATTGCATGAATCGGATGAAATATTTAAGCTTGGATTAAAGATTGTGTCGTTTATGAATCAGAAGACAAAGGAGTACGAGAAAAATTACGGACTTAAATTTTCGCTGGAAGAGTCGCCGGCGGAATCTGCCTGCCGAAGGCTGCCTAAGGTTGATTTGCGGCAGTTCCCGGAAGCGGCGAGCGTGATAAAGGGGGATATCGATAACGACCGCTATTATTACACGAACAGCATTCATTTCCGGGCAGATGCGCCGGTGGATTTGCTCACGCGGATTCAGAAGCAGAGTAAGTTCCATACGCTGATTGAATCCGGTGCGATTATTCATGCTTTTGTCGGTGAGCAGAAACCGGCGCCGGAGTCTATTCTTAATCTCGTGAAAAAGACTTTTTTGCAAACACAAACAGCTCAGCTGACAATTTCTCCGGAATTTACGATGTGCAACAGCTGTTTAAAGACTAACCGCGGATTGGATAATAAATGTAAAGCTTGTGGTTCTCCGGATGTCTATAATATAACCAGGATTGTCGGCTATTTTAGCCGGGTGAATAACTGGAACCCTTCAAAACTGGCGGAATTAAGTGACAGGCAGTTGGGTAATTATAAAGTGCAGGAGGATGCCGGGCAATGAAAATAAAGATATTTGGTAAAACCGGTTGCGCTAAGTGCGAAACGACAAAAAATAAGGTGCGGCATTTTATGGCAAAGTGGGATGTAGACGAGAAAGTGGGCGTCACGTTTTATGATATGGATACTGTCGACGGTATGGCTGAGGGAGCTTACAATAATGTCGCGCAGATACCCACGACTATTGTAGAAAAAAATGATAGTGTTGTTGCGCGCTGGGATGGTGAAGTCCCGCATTCGGAAAAGATAAAAGAGCATATTCTTTCTTAATTGTTAATACATCAGGGAAGACAGGGATGGGGATGAATGCCGTTTCTGTCTTCTTGTTGTTTGGTGGTCAATAATTTTTGGCAGGTGAGCTTATGGGATACCCGATTAAAGGATTTAATCCGCATACATTTATTGATTGTGAAGGGAAATTGGCGTGTGTCATTTACCTTTCAGGATGTAATTTTCGCTGTCCTTACTGTCATTCTAAAGCTCTTGTGTGCGAATCCGATAATGAGCTTGGCAAAGTTCCTTTTGAACAGATAGAACTTTTTCTTCAAGAGAAAGAGGGATGGATAGACGCGGTCGTAATCGGCGGCGGAGAGCCGACGCTTTACGCGCAATTACCTGCGCTGCTTAATGATCTAAAACGTAACGGGTTGTTTGTCAAAATAGATACAAATGGTACGAATCCGCAGATGCTGCGGCATATTATAAAAGAAAAGCTTGTCGATTATGTGGCAATGGATGTTAAAGCGCCGCTGGAACCGGAAAAGTATCACAAGGCATCGGGAAGCAATATCGACCTTTCGCTTATTAAAGA
This sequence comes from Candidatus Omnitrophota bacterium, assembly GCA_018895275.1. Lineage (GTDB taxonomy): Bacteria > Omnitrophota > Gorgyraeia > B26-G9 > B26-G9 > JAHIOQ01. The sequence goes on along the minus strand of JAHIOQ010000105.1, from coordinate 6,175 downwards.
AAGTATTGATATTATAATGCACAGCGGCATTGAATATGAATTTAGAACAACGGTTGTGCCGACCTTACTTGATTCCGCGGATATTGTTAAAATAGCCCGGCTTTTGCGCGGCGCAGAAAAGTATGTGCTGCAGCAGTTTTCACCTAAGGATACACTGGACATAAGTTTTATGCAGGTCAAACCATATACTGCGGACGAGTTAAAGAAAATGAGGAGTCTGGTAAAGGAGTTTGTTAAAAATTGTTTTGTGCGGGGGGAGTAAATAGTTAAGGCTAAAAACCTGCCTTGCGGTTGAAAGGCAAAAAGCCGATAAAGAGTAAAAGAGCGCATAGCTATATGTTTGATAAATTGCAAATAGTTCTCAGCGATAAAGCCCAAAAAATAATTAATGCATTTGTCATAGTTAGTATAGTTGCCATATTTTCTTTGAGGAACTGGTTTTTTTTTATATGCGTTAAGGATGCTTTTGCTGCACCCGATCACTTCCAGCATTTTTGTTTGACCGTAGTTTTTAGAGATTGCTTGCGTGATGTTTTTTGCTCGCCAGAGTTTTTTGAGAGTATTTATAAAATGGTGGAGTTTGTTAATATTTATTTTCAGCGCCCCCCGCTTTATTATTTTGCGGGAATTATTATTAATCCCTGCATTAATAATCTGCTTTTAACTCAGCAGTATCTGCTCCCGCTCATGTTTTTTATTATTTCAATCATTTATACTTTTAGGCTTAGCGAGTATATAGCTAAAGATTCAGGTATTTATTCCGTTCTTTTGCTTAGTATCTTTCCCGGTATGATTTTGCATGTGCAAGGGATTAATTTGTATTCAGGGCAAATATCCGTGCTCATCATGGCTTTTTATTATTTTTTAAGAAGTGATTTTTTTGAAAACAGAAGGTATTCTGTTGTTTTTGGTCTTGTTTTTGGGTGGGGAATGCTGATAAAGGAACAGTTTCCTGTTTTTTTTATCGGCCCCTTTTTTATTCTCGCTATTCTTTTTTTAAAAAAGAAAAAAACGTTTAATTCCGTTAACTTTAGTTTATTTCTAATTTCTTTTTTTGCTTCCGGTATTTTATTCTTTATTCCTTTTCAGTTTTTAAACTATGTAAAACACGAACCTTTTATTCCGACTTTTTCTAGTTTTACTTTTCAGTTAAGCGCTTATGGGGAAGGCTTAATGCAAGCTCTCTCTCCGCCTTTAACCGCGATTTTTTTAATTGCTGCATTGGGCAGTTTATTAAGAAAAAGGACGGTCGAAATACTTTTCATGTCCAGCTTAGTTGGCGCAGTGCTTATTTTTTCTTTTTATAAAGTTCAAGGAGGGAGGGCTTTTCATTGGTACTATATATCTGCTTGTTTACCTCTAATAGCGATAATAATCGGGGTTTATTTTAAAAAATACGGAAAACTATCGTTTGCTTGTGCTTTATCTGTTGCATTATTGATTTATCCGTTTACCCTTTGTAATATTAACGAAAAAGATTACGAACGCGATCTTTTAACCAATCAGATCATGAATTATATGATTGGGGCTGATAGCGAATGCAACCGAATGTTGTTTTGGGGTGTTGATATCAATGTGTGGGATCAAGATTTGCATCCGGCATTGAGAGGGATTGTAAGATTTATGAGCTCTAAGAATCTATACAGCAGATATGTATGTAACTTTTTGCAAGCGCTTGGTGAGGAGATAAAACGCGATTTGCGTATTGGCATTCTTCGTCAATCAGGAGCAAGCCTTCTGGCAGCAGATTTGCAAACCTACCTGAAAAAAAATGGTTTTAGTGATTGTGTCGGCGGAGTTGGATTTCCCAATGCTGATTTGTATTTAAACAAAAATAGTTACGATGTTTTTATCTATATCAGCGATAACCCCGATATAAAATGGCCGAGGAAAGAGACACTTAACTGTCAGGTTGAACAATTGCTTCCGGAGCTAAAAAAAGATATAACCGAGGAAGATATCAACCGGCTTTTGAGACTGGAAAAAGAAATGGAGCATGTCGGGGTTTCTCCTTATTCGCTTACCCGCGAAGGGAATTTTTCTTATGTGCATGTTTTTGTTAACAAAAAAATAACGCCATATAAAGAGACCGCTAAAATTATCCGATGAGAGAAAAAAACAATAAAAAAACCGCGGTTGTAATAGGGGCCGGCCCGGCCGGCTTGACCGCCGCTTATGAGCTGTTGATGAAAACAGATGTTAAACCTGTTGTGTACGAAATGCTTTCTCAGGTAGGAGGGATAGCAAGAACCATAGATTATAAGAGCAATAAAATGGATTTGGGAGGACATAGATTTTTTTCTAAATCAGAATCAATTATGGAGTGGTGGCTTGATATCATGCCATTGGCATCCGCTAATAATTCTTCGAACGTGCCTACGGATAAAAATGTTATGCTTATCCGCGATAGAATTTCAAGGATTTTATTTTCGGGAAAACTTTTTAATTATCCATTGCGGTTTGATTCTGAAACTTTTTCCGGTCTTGGCTTAAAGAAGATTTCTAAAATAATATTATCCTGCTTGAGGGCTAAGGCATTTCCAATTCAGCATGAAAGATCACTAGAAGATTTTTTTATTAACCGGTTTGGGAGGGAATTGTATGATATTTTTTTTAAAAATTATACGGAAAAGGTATGGGGAGTTTCATGTAAAAAAATGCGACCGGACTGGGGAGAGTGCAGGGTTAAAGGGTTAACTCTTTTCTCAGTATTAGAGCATGCATTCACTAAATGTTTTGGTGCGGATAAGAAAGGTGATGTTTTGCAGAAAAAGATTAAAACAAGTTTAATCGAAAAGTTTTTATATCCAAAATTAGGCAGCGGCCAGCTATGGCAAAAGGTAGCAGATTTAATCGAAGAAAAAGGCGGCAGTATATTTTTAAACTATAAGGCGGTCAAAGTAAATTATGATAATAGCAGAGTGCATTCGATAACTTTTGATAGTGTTGAACGTAAGCAGAGTGTTGTTGAGGAAGGGGATTATTTTATATCTTCAATTCCGGTTAGAGATCTGATTGCAAGCATGAATGGCGGTGTTTCCGCATCGGTACGAGAGGTTGCTGAGGAGCTCATATATAGAGATTTTATATGTGTGGGGATATTACTTAAAAAACTTAATATAAAGAATAAAGAAAAAGGGAGCAATGATAATTTAATTTCGGATAACTGGATTTATATCCAGGAAAAAAATGTCAGTGTAGGCAGAATTCAGATATTTAACAATTGGAGTCCTTATATGGTAAAAGATAAAGACACTGTTTGGCTCGGATTAGAATATTTTTGCCGGAAAGGGGATAAAATTTGGAATATGCCGGAAAATGAGATGGTGGAATTTGCCCTTAATGAGCTTTCTTTGATCGGATTTATAGATAAAGATGATTTTCTTGATGCCAAAATTGTAAAAATTGAAAAAGCGTATCCGATACATTCCGGTGGATATGATAATTTTCATTTAATTAAAAATTTTACGGATAAAATTGAAAACCTATTCCTCGTCGGCAGGAATGGAATGCATCGGTATTATAATATGGATTATGCGATGCTAAGTGCTATGGAAGCTGTCAAGAATATCTCTGAAAATAAAAAATGTAAAGACAATTTATGGCAACTGACACTATAATATTGACTATAGGTATGTAAAAAATAAAAATATGCATGATGCTTTATATTATAAAGTTACAGATAAATCGAATGTTCAATGCGAGCTTTGTCCGAAGAATTGTATAATTAAAAACAATAATACCGGCTATTGCCGTTCCCGAAAGAATGTCGAAGGTAAATTGTATTCTTTGATTTACGGTAAAACAACGGGTATAGCGCTGGACCCAATCGAAAAGAAACCGTTGTATCATTTTCATCCGGGAGAGATGATTCTTTCCCTGGGGACACGCGGCTGCAATTTCGGATGTATTTTTTGCCAAAACTGGCATATCTCACAAGACCCCGATGCTTATCTGGATGCGGTTTCGCCGGAACAGATTATAAGTGAAGCCTTAAGGCTTCATTCTTTCGGAGTGGCTTATACTTATAATGAACCGTTTATCTGGTATGAATTTGTTTTGGATACGGCGCAACTGGCGAAAAAGCACGGCCTGGCTAATGTCCTGGTCAGTAACGGTTACGTGAACCCGGAGCCGCTGGAAAAGCTTTTGCCTTTTATCGGGGCAATGAATATTGACCTGAAGTCGATGGATGATGATTTTTACAAAAAAATTTGTAAGGGTACTCTGTATCCGGTATTGGAAACGATTAAACGTGCTAAGGATGCCTGCCATGTAGAGCTTACGAACCTGGTTATCCCGACGCTGAATGACAGCGACGAACATTTTGAACGGCTTACCGATTGGGTTTTTGACAATACGGGAGCGGATACGCCGCTGCATTTTTCCCGGTATTTTCCCTGTTATGAATTGAACTTGCCGCCGACGCCGAAGGAAACGCTTCAGAGGGCCTATAATATCGCCAGAAAAAAGCTTAATTTTGTGTATCTGGGAAATGTTTAAATGATTGATATTAAGCAATATACGGATTCTTCGTTCTGCCTGAAATGCAGGGGGTGCTGCCGTTTTTTTTCGGATATATGGCTGCCGCATCTTTTGGAAGAGGACAGAGAGAGGCTGGGGATAGAAAAAGTAGTATTATCGCAGGGTAAATCCGGCCCAATCTGCCAATTCTTGAATGAGAGCGACAATTATTGCGGGATTTACGGACGGCATCCATTTGAGTGCAGGATATATCCTTTTTTATTGGTAAGGCGGGAACAAACCCTTGACCTTGCCGCACATCTGTCCTGCCCTTATGTAATGAAAACGTTTGACAGTCAAATCTTTAAAGACTACGCGCGTTATCTGGCCGGATTACTGCAGTCTGCGGATATTTTGCCTTTGCTTAAGGATGAACGGCATAAATTTCATAGTTACCCGGAGATTGAGCTTTTTTTGATTTTAAAAGATGTTATTACCGCTGCTAATAGTTTTTGACAATGGAAAAAAATATTTCGAAAAAGAAACTGCTTTCTATAGACGATAAGCAAATCTTTGACCGATTTTTGTCTTTAACGCCACGCCGCTTAAGCCCATACCATTTCGCGAATATTCTTATCTGGGAAGATATATTCCAGATTTTTTGGCACAAAATTGAAAACTGCCTCTGCGTTTTTTTTTATAATAGCGGCGGTTGTTTTATGTATCTGCCGCCTCTCGGAAAGGTTAATGACAAAGTAATTAAAGCATGTTTTGGCGTTATGGATGATTATAACCATAACAAACGTATCTCCCGGATTGAAAACGTGGAAGTACCGATGCTCGACCTTTTTCCTCCGAAAGAATTTCTGGTGCGGGAAAAACCCGGGGATTACGTTTATAACTGCGCGGATTTAATCGGCTTAAAAGGAGATAAATTTAAATCAAAGCGTTCCGTGTATAATTATTTTATTAAACGGTTTAGTTATAAACCGATGGATTACCGGGATGAGTACAAGGATGCTTGTCTCGTGCTTTGCAAGCGATGGGTTGAGGCAGGTAAAACGAATAAAAAAGATGACTTCTACTGCTATATGCTTGGTGATACGTTGCGGGCGCAGACAACCGCGCTGGAATACTTTTTTCAAATCGGGCTTCGCGGGCTTCTTGTTATAATTGACGGAACTGTTGCCGGATATACGCTTGGATATGAGCTGAATAATGATATGTTTTGCATTGCCTTTGAGGTGTGCGAACGAAAATATAAAGGGATTTATCAATTTATTTTTCGGGAATTTTGCCGTGCGTTGACGGGGTACCGGTATATAAATTGTATGGATGATTCGGGATTGCCTAATTTGCAGATAACGAAAACCTCTTATTATCCGGTAGAGATGATCTTGAATTATGTTGTGGAACGGCATAAACATCAATCTATTTGACATTGCCTGATTTTTGTGGTAAATTATGATAACGTAATTTTTAGATTTAAGCCGAGGTAGCTTCCCGCTAAAAGACTTCGTCTTTTAACAGCGGGATAAATTCGCACTTATTACTTATGTCGCTGCGCTCCATAAGTGATGTGCTCATTTACAGTCGGTACCCTCCTTCGCAGGTTTGCAAAGTGAGGGAGTATAGGTAAAAGATTTTATTGTTTCAAAAGTAACCTTAGTCTTAAGCCGAGGTAGCTTCCCGCTAAAAGACTTCGTCTTTT
>JAHIOQ010000104.1 GCA_018895275.1 Candidatus Omnitrophota bacterium | reverse complement strand
CCTGCCGAAACATTGCCTTATGCCGGGATATATGACTATAATTTTGCCGGACGGAATATCAAATAATTCAATAAGGTCCTTTTTAGTATTCTCCGAATCAGCGATTATCCTGGCGGCTTTTTTTATGCCGGAAACAGTATATTTGCGGATTAAGTGCTGTGGCAAGAGGGATCTATTATTTTTTTTCTTACACGAAATTTTAAAATAAATAAGGTCATGGCATGTGACCACTGTCTGCCGCGAGTCAAGGTATTTAATGAGATAGCTATTATTGTGGTCGGTAATATGGTTAATGCCGCCGGATATTTTTCCGGCAATAACGGGATGCTTCACGAACCGGTTCCAATAAGAATCTATTTTTCTGCCGATCAAGTTACTGCTTATGCTTTTACCAAAACCTGCCCCCCTAGGAGTAAAAATGTTAATCTGGCAACTATCCGTAAAATACAGCCTGAGGCTCTTCTCTATCTGGGCGGCATAGGAAAGCATGCTGTATTGGGCGTCGCCGGCATAATTCGTAAGGAGGTTTACTTTTATTTTTTCAGGCACGGCCTTTGTCATCCCTTTTAATTAAATTGTTGACGATCACAAGTAATATTATATAGTATCCGATATTTCCGAATACCGTCGCAAAATCGGATTCTATGATTGAAATCCTTGTAAAAATAAAAAGGCCTATAATAAGCCCGCCTTCTCCGGCTCCGGGATGACAGAACATTTCATAAAGTGAACGATAGATAATGCCCATAATAAACATCCCGATCATAACTCCCATAACCCCAAAATTGACATACATCTCAACAAGCTGAGGAAGATTATAGGATGTAAGATAGTCAGTAGGATACAAGAAACCATAGCGATGGCCAAACTCCTGCCCTAGCGTTATTGCAGGTTTCCAGGGAAATATAATTCTCGGAATCGGCGCCCAGAGAATTGCGCTGTAACTTTTTCCCATCCAGTACGGAATAATTTCCGGGGTTGTTTCCGCGACATATGCAAATGTCAATAAGTTATGAGAGATACGATTTACGCCAAGCCTGTAACCTTTAGCAAATACTTCTTTATTTGTAAAGGCTAATTTAGTGAACAATATGCTCCTTTCAACGGGATTTTTACCTAAGTACGCTTCATCTTTTGCTGTCAGGCTTCGAAATTCCGTTTTGGCAGAGGAAAAAAATATGAATAACAGTACCGCAACAAGGGCCAGTTTCCATGGTATCTTTTTACGAAAATACCAGTAGCTAAGCAAGAGAAAGATGATAATTGCCAATACATGAGCTATAGAGCTTGTACCTAATTTAACCAGAAAAGATAGCGGTAGGAATACCATCCATAGTAATATTTTTCCTGCCTTATGCAAACGTCCTTGCAACTGAAGGATAAATAGAATCCCGATACTAATAACTAAAAGTTCTGATAAAAACAGGACTATTTGCGCCAATTGCGCTGGGATCTTGATGCTTAACAGTAAGTAGCTGAATATCAAACCTAAAACACCTAATATTACTGCCCAGAATTTGGCCTTTGCGACGCTCCAGTATATACTAACCTTCGGAACTAGCTTAGCTACGGACTTGCCTGGTATTTTGTAATACGCGAAAAAAAGCATGACAAGTCCGATAGTGGCGAGCAATAACGCCGTTACCAACGAATCTCCGCTAGGGGGCGAAACCCACTGTATGACGGTGTAGTCCTTTAAAATAAAGACAGGAAGCCCATAATAGACGCCGTAAATTGCGCCAAAGAGTGGAAGAAAAGGAATTCCGGTTTCTTTTTTCCATATATGAAAAAACGTGGGAATACACCCCAGCATAATAATAAAAGAGGCTAGGAAGCGCTGAGGAATCGTAGATTCGCTTGGCGCAATTGCATTTAAGCCTATGATTGTTAGGATAAGAATTGAAATTAGTGCAATTTTCTTCAGATCCGGAATCTTCATCGCATTACCATGTTTGGGTGTTCGATGCATTTGCTATAAGCTTTTACCATTCGGTCTCCATAATCATCCCAGGTAAACCCTCTGCTCACCCTCTCTTTGGCGGATTGGCCCATTGCTTTACAAGTGTCTCGATTTTCATAAAGATAGCTGAGTTTTTCTTTCAGGGATTTTATACCCCTTATGGCGATGATAAAACCATCCAGTCCGTCTCTTATTATATCTTCTCCGCCGGTATTAGTAGTGCAGATAACAGGCAGCCCGCATGCCATTGCCTGCGTCTGCACCACGGCCAATCCTTCTTCGATAGACATTATTACAAAAACGGAGCCCTGGGAATAATATTTATACAGCTCATTTTGGGGATATGGCCCTTTATGAATAACCTTACTATTACCAAACCTCCTGAAGAATGGCTGCATCTCTTCGCCCATACTGCCGATAAGCCATAATTCAGAATCCAGAAGATTTAATTCATGGAAAGCTTGTAAAAGATAATGAACTCCTTTTCTCAGGGTCATTCCGCCGCAGTGGATGACGCGAAACACCTTATCTTCCTTTGGGATCTGCCGAAAAGAATCCAGGTCCACGCCGTATGGCACATGGATTAACTTACTTTCAGGTATCTCGTGATTTAAAAAAGTCTTTTTTGTAAAAGTTGACGGAATTGATATATAGTCTGCCTCTTCATATTCTTTTAATTCCTTTTCTACGATTTTAGGGTGGGCAAACCGAGGCCTAAGGCCTGATTTCTCATATTCTTCTTTTAAAATTTCTGTCTGGTAAAGTATATGGGAACTGCCTCTCTCAAGAATAGTCTTTATTCCCATATCTTTTGCCCTTCTTAGAGTATGCAAAGCGAAGCCGGACCATGCCACCAGAATATCGCTATCTATAAGGCGCTTTTTTGCTTCCTGGTCAAAAATTTCACTAATTGCGTATTGAGGATCGTAGAACTTCGTTAGCGAAGAAGGTAAAAAGCTCCAGAGCCTTGCCATCGCTTCTTTTATAATAACCGCCGAAACCTTATTCTCGGGAATACCGTATTTTGTCACCTCGAATTTAGGATAAGAGGTAATAAGCTGTTTTAAATATCCCCGCTTTAGTAATTGCTGGGCAAGATAAAAAGCATGAAATCTGCCACCCACGGAAATAGTGACTTTCATAGTCTATTCTTTCTTTGCGATAACAAATATACAATAGTCGGGGTAACCAGGTGCAAATTTATCTAAATACGTAAAAGGCAATAAAATCAGTTTCAAAGAAGCTGCGATAAGAATGCTTGATGCGAACTTATCCGACATATATCTTGTAAGCGCCAGGCTTTTCTGCGTGAAATACCCGATAAAGCTTTCTCGAAAAACAACTTTTAGTCCGGCCAAGGCCATTTTTCTTTCAATGTCACCAAATGAATACCCCTTTCTCACATGCCCGCCGTTTTCAACGGATGAAATTTTTTCGCCGTAAAATACCGGGTAATTATCGCTCGGGGAAGAAAATAAAAGTTGGCCATCCGGTTTTAAAAGAGAGGATAATTTATCTAATACCTCCTGATCGGCCTTAATATGTTCTAAAACCTCAAATAAAATTATCTGGTCAAACTTATATTCAGTTTTATATTTCCTAATATCGCAAGCTACCGCTTCTATTTTTGGCTGGCCGCAGAAACCCATCAAATTTATCTTTTTAGCCGCCTTGTCGATGTTGAGTTTATTGGAATCCACCAATGTGACCGTATTCCCATTTTTTAAACATTGGATTGTAAACGGCCCGCCCCCTCCCCCGACATCAAGCGTCCTCTTATTTCCCTTTAAGAAATATTTTTTATACCGCCATCTCTTATTGAAAGCTAAGTCCCGATGCAAATTCAGCTTGTCTGCTAATAGGTATAAATAGTCTTTTGTCATTTAGTGCACAAAAATCTTGCTTTCTTAGATTTGCCAAAAAATTTCTTTAAAACCGGGAAATCGGCTTTATTTGAGTGAAGTATCCGGAAGCCATGTGTATTTAAAACTTTATTTATCGTTGAGTAAGTAAAAGAATGCGGATGGCATAAAACATTTGCAGTATCGGCATAACGCGTTCTGGTATAATTATTCCATTTAAACTTTCCAAATACAGAAAAGACATTGACGGAAAAAATAAACAAACCGCCCTTTTTTAAGACCTTCTTGGCTTCCTTTAGTACCGATTGATAATCCCGGACATGGTCAATCACATCGTTGCATACTACTATATCAAAGTTTTCCCGGGGGAATCCAAGGTCTTCGCCCTTGCTGCTGATGACGGTTACCCTGTTTTGAAGGCCTTTGATAAAGTCGTCCAAGCCAAAAAGTCCTGTTTCAACGGTTAATACAGGTAACGGTTCTATGGCTATATTAAATTTTTTATCTTTTGAACCAAATAGGCCCATCCAGCCTATGCCAAGAGGGCCTATGCCTATCTCCAGGATTTTTTTCCCATCAACCGCTATGTCTCCGAGTTTAGATTCGATAAAACTTTGCAACTCGCTGCTTTCGAAAAGCTCGGATAGTATACGCCATGTACTTTTTGATGTCATTTCCCAGATATCAAGCTCGTGTTTTTGAGCTAACTGCCAATCAGTAGACCTGCTCATGTCTTACATTCCTCACATTTGCCGCGCTCTTATTTGGCGCAACTGCTGACGAAACTATTACCTTTACGGCTTGCGTTGCGCCTTCCATCGTCAGGCGGCTGTCTGAAAGACTTGTGAGCCGCTTGTCGGGTACTTCGCCGATCCAAAATTCGCGCCGCGCCGCCTTCTCTTTCCTGCCTTGTGCAATTTCTGCCGCAGCTTTACGTCTGAGATATTCTGCCCGCATGCGGTCTTGTATTTTCGGAAATCCTGCAAAAAGGTAATTCATAAAAAGTTCCCGGTACGTAACTCCAAAACATATCACGGGATTTGTCAGGAAGCCACTCCATTTTAACAGCGACCGGGAGTCAATTTTTTTCGATTCCTCGTTTTCGCTTATTACCAGTTTAAGCTTAGAATTGCATTGACGGGCCCAGTGCGCATATACTTCCCCCCATGTCCAGGAAGGTGTTGAAACCAGGGTATAGCGTCCGGGCTTCTCCTTTCCCAGTGCTATATTCACCAAAGCTTCTGCTATGGTAAAACAAAATACTGTATACGAAGCTGTATTGGAGCTGAATGGAAGATGCACCTCCTCGCCAAGCGCGGCCTCCTCCATAAATTCCTGGCTAACTTTTTGAAGATACCCGTGCACCTGACCTAAACGCAGTACGTAAACATCTCTTTTGGCTTGCCCGGCTAGAACCAATCGTTCTAGGTACCGTTTATCGGCGGCATATCTTGTATGTGCTAAACGATAATTTCTCATCTTAGACCTGCCGTGCGCCATTCCGAACGCGGAGATTGTGCTCATATAAACATACGGGGATTTGGCCGGGGCCCACCGCAGGGCGTTTTCGATGTTCGATTTCACGGCAGTCCTGACCTCGGTCGGCAGACCGTGAGGATGGGAAAAATCTGCAATGAGATCACATCCATCAAGAAGCCGCTTGGCGTCTTCTATGTTGCCGATAGTTCCGTAACGACACGACAATCCGCACCTTTCCAGAAATATGCCGCCGAGTTCTGTGCGCGAAATCGGGACAACCTTGACTCCAAAAACAGAAAGAAAGAGGCATACCTCCCTGCCAACCTGGCCGTTTGCGCCAATTACCGCAATATTCATTGCCTGCCCCCCTGTGTGTAAATCTGCTCTATCAATTCCGTTGTAAGCAGTGAGGTATCTGCCGATGTATGATTTGCCGTTCCGCTCTGAACTGCAGTAAGGAAACTGGCCCAATATTCCCAAAGCGTTTGAAAACCCGTTATCGGATAAATGATATCTGAGCTGGTTAAAGACATAAGAACGCGCCCCTCATGCGATTTTATAAGTATACGCGGCTCTCTGACCGACATATTAACAACGGCATGGTCAAAAATAAATGTCAATCCTTCCGCCATTTCAGATAACCAGCTTATTTTGAAGTCCATAACAAATTCGTTCGAGACGTTCGTAAGGGTAACCTGCCCTTCGGCATGAACATCAAAACCCTTTTCAATTATCGTTTTAACTTGATATGAGTGCGCTCGCCCGGCTCCCGATATGTAAAGCACCATATCCAATCCATGTATGCCGTGTTCAAAGAGTACTCCGCCGCCCGCAAGCTTTGCATCAGAAACAAAAGGCTTCCCCGATGTTACAATCGCGCTGCCGCCATACTTAAGTTCGACTCGTACCAGCCGGCCAAAAACCGACTCATCGACTAATTTCTTGAGCAGTACAACCGGACCCCATGAGCGCCGCTGGAGGCCGACTGCTAATCTTGAAGGAGAAAATAGAGAGCAAAGCTGGCGGTGCTCATCAGCGCTGCGTGAAATTGGTTTTTCAACATATAAAGCCGAGCCCCTATGCCGCAGTACTTCATAATACGGTGCCCGGGCACCGTAAGGTATTGCCAAGAGCGCAATGTCTGTATAAGGCAACGCTGTCAATTGTTCCGGCAGGCGAAGACACTTAACTCTGTAGGAGCGCGCAACTTGTTCTGCCCGATTATGATCACGGTCCGTTACCCAAGCCACAGAAATATCGTTCATCGCCAAAAGAGTGGGAAGATGGGATTTATAAACGACATCGCCCACTCCGACAATGCCTATGTTCGTGACCTTTTTCTTTTGTCTATCTTTCTGTGTTGTATTGTTCATTGACTAACCAATTTAATACGGGTTCAAACTGTTTCTCAAAATTAAATTCAGATTCAAAAGCACTCCTTACATTACGGCAATAGGCACTATACTCTTCAGAATTAGATAGGATAGAATTGACAGCTTCTGCTATGGAGTGGGGATCTGCCGGATCTGCTATTTTACTCGTGCCAAAACGCTCTACAAAGGTTACAAAATCCGGTGAATTAGATACAATGCTGGGAATGCCGGCCACAAAATAATTATTAAGCTTTTGCGAAGTGCCGCTCATATAAGAGTGGCTTAAATTAAACGGTTCATATAATGAAATCCCGAGATGTGCGGAGTAAAGACAATCATACCAGAGGCTATATGACACGGAAGGCAGAAAAAGTACCCTTTTAGTAAGCCCGAGGCTATTTACCAATTTTTGCATCTCATCTATATAAGAACCTTCGTCGGGAAATCCTGCCAGTATAAGCCCCCAATTCCCCTCCCATTCAAGAACTGAGCGAATCGTCGCTTCAATCCCATGGTAGGGACCGATCATTCCTAAACGAATAACTAACCGGTCAAAACGTAGTCCTTTTGCGCCAAGCAGGCGCTGTAGTTCTCCGGTCTTTTGCTTAGGCGTTGAAAGAAAATAGCAATTCATGACCGTTATGGGATCCCTGTCAAGTTGCGCCTCACTTTTGAATACAGCAGCACGTTCTGCGTGCGGAAAAATAACAAGGTCAGCGTGACGAGCTCCGGCTAGCTCAAGCAATTGAAAAAATTTTTTACGCATCGGAGAATTTTTTTTCGAATTAGTATTAAAATCAAAGTTATGGTAAATCAAAGCCGTCTTAGGACGCAGTCGGGTTGCAAGAAAAGCAGCCATGATCCCAAGCCTATTGTAACCAATTACCGCGTCCGGTCTATCGTGCAACACCGAAACAATTGCCTTAAATAGAAAGATAATAAAATCAAGTTTATCGCGCCAGCCGGTATGCCCGCCTCCAATAGGCCGCAACCGTGCTTTAGACCCGAAGTCAACCTTGCCGGCAACATCCATATGGGAAGCAGGGGTTCTATACAACACTTCAACATCAATCCCGCGCTTAGACAATATCTGCGTGGTGGACATAATGGCTAGATATGCTCTAGGATCTGACCATAGAATCAATTTCACTTTCATTGTACTGTGTATCCTTGTCTGGGTATCTCTTTTGTGTAATTCCGATTTGCAAGGCTAACTCTTCTGGCACAGCAATAATATCCGCATACTTATTATCAAACTTTTTATGATCCGTCACTTCTTCAAGTGTCGGGTAGCGTCCTATCCTAAACCAATCGGCCGAGTGAGAGTGTATCCAAAATACTTTGTAGAAGTGCGTCTTGAAAAATTCTAAAATATCTTTAAAAATTACATCATTCTGCGACAGGGCGCCATGATTGATTTCGAGCATAAAAAGAGTCTTACGCTTGGTTATTAACTGGCTGACCCCCTGTAAAATTTTCAGTTCGTGTCCCTCGACGTCTATTTTTATCAATCTGACATCTTTATTCGGAATAAGATCAGTTACTACTTTATCCAGAGTGGTTTTTTGAACAATTATTTTTTCCTGCAAGATCATTCCGAATGTACTATTTTTTGAATTGTCCAATCTACTTAACCCGGTTTCTGTTGCTACATTAAAATTTGATTCGCCTTCTGAGTTCGAAATTACCTTCTGGATAATATTTATCTTGCAATTATTCATGTCTGCATTAAATTTCAATAGGTCCAGCGCCCTTGGCTCAGGTTCTATGGCTATTACGACCCCCTTATCGCCTACCAGCCGTTTGGCGTTTATAGCCATGTACCCATAATTTGCCCCTATGTCAATATAGATATCGCCGGGCCTTAAATATTTTTCAAATAAAAGCACGGCCTCGAATCCGCCGTAGTTAACGACATTGAGCCACTGAAAATTAGTGTCATTGTCAATTTTTATCCTGATATTATTGTATGCTTCGTAGATAGAATCTTTGCTTGTAAACAACCTTCTTGTATACCATAATATTTTTGGCATGCCCTTCAACTGAATATGCGATGTGATTAATTTTATTATTCTTAGCATTTTTAAAAATATTTACCGCGGCGCCAATACAAAGAAAAAACAGGCGCATTTGCCAGCCGATTCACCGGGTATCCAGGAGCCATCTTTATAATTAAAGATAAATCGTTTCTCAACGATAAAATCCCGAAATAGCCGCTCCTGGCGTTCCTGGGTATAGTGATGCATCTTTCCATGCCAGCTGTGTTCTTCTGTAGGATCTATCACAAGAAATGAAACCAAGACCCTGCCATTATCTTTGACTATCCGCCTGGCCTCTACCATAGCCTTAAAGTCGCCGTCGGTATGCTGCGGATCAGAAAAAGCGCCGAGGCCTATATGCTCAATTGTCGAAATAAGTAGAACGCAGTCAAATGTTCTGTCAGCAAACGGCAGATGCAATATGTCCGCTATCGTATATAAAAGGTTCGGATGGACAAAGTGCTGCGGCTTATGGTCTACTCCGACGACTCTGTAGCCAAGGCTGGCCAGTTCAAGCGGCAGCCTGCTGCCGGCACTGCCCAGATCGCAGATTTCTCCGCCGGGAAGTCCAAGGTTTGCAAAGACCAGCGGATACTCTATGATCCTTTCGTTAATACGCATATCTTCTATTACATACTTCTGACCGAGAGGATATTGATATAGAATTGACTTAATTTCATTCGCAAACGGCAAACGATTAATAATTTTATCGATAAACCTTGAGCGTAAGCAATAAGTCAGCTCTACCGGCGTAACCGTAGCGTACTTAGAATAGTGGAAACCCAGTTTTTTAAAAAATCCTTTTTTCATAGCCGTGAGATTATATAATGGTAAATTCCGGAAGAGGAATGATGAATTTTCCTCCCCTTGCCAGGAAATCCTTCTCCCTTTCTCTGAACTCCGATAAAAAATGCCAGGGGAGTACCAGGAAAAAGTCCGGTTTAGCCGCCCGCGCCTCCTCTTCGGAAACAATAGGGATATTAGTGCCTACTATCTTGGTACCCCACTTTGCAGGATTGCGCTCAGCGGCTGCTGTAATCAAAGAATTATCTAACCCGAAATATTGCAGGAGAGTACATCCTTTCGTCGAAGCGCCGTAAATGTAGACAATTTTGCCAAGGCGCACCTGCTCCTTAATAAAACCGGATACTGCATTTTTAATGTCCTGGACACGGTTTATAAACCCTTTATATATTTCAAGCCGATTCAAACCTAGGTTCGTCTCATCATCCCTTAGCCTACGCATCCTGCTGGAAGCCATTTTTCTAATATCCGGATCACCAAATAATTCCTTTCGGGCCGAAAGATTGCGGATATAGGCCCGTAAACTTCCACCGTTCACATCGTTAACCTCAACGTCCACGACCTCGAAGTCATAAAGTCTGAGGAGATATTCAAATGACACTAGTGAATAGTATCCGAGATGCTCGTGACAGATATTGTCAAAGGCGTTCTGCTGAAGCATCAGCGGAAGATAACTCATCTGCACCACCCACAAACCTTCCTGGTGCATTATTTTCTTAATATCTGCTACGAATGCCTTAGGCTCTTCTAAATCGTAAAACATCGCGATACTTGTTATTATCTTAGGCTTACGCAATTTTAGTTCTGCTTCCTTGAGGTAAGATTCCGAGGTAAAGAAATCCGGCACTATCTTATCGGCAGCTTTTCGGGAAATAGGCACCAAGTTCTCGGCCGGATCGAATCCCACCTTATAGATTCCCTGTGTCCTGTAAGACGCTAGTAATGTACCGTCATTGCATCCTATGTCTAAAACCGTGTCTCCCTTCTCAAGGCGCATCAATCGTTCAGACTTATTTGCAATATCACAAAGCGCATCTGTCATTGTCTTATTAGTCCCCGATCGATACCAATAATTTCTATACAGGTTTTCAGGATTAGCGGTATGTTTTAGTTGCAAAAGTCCGCACCGGGAACAGAGCGCTATCTCCAGAGGAACCCTGGTACCATCTTTACTATCTGACATTAAAAAGTTCGAAATATGCAGATTCCCCAGCGAGAGGATAGGGTCTAATGGGCTTAAACAAACCCTGCATGTTGTCCTGGTTTTGAAGATAGCTGTCATTTGCGGCACTCCTGTACGATATTTAAGCTTAAGAACGACTTTATCATTATACTGCCCCCCATTAATAAATCAAGCAATTTAAGCCCGAAATCAGGCCCATAATAGCCCCCTGATGCGCCTGTTTATCTCAATCCGCTTATCTCTGCTCAGAGATACAAAGTAAAACAAAGGGATAAATACAAGGCACGTACTCATTACGCTGATTATAATCTTATACCACCCTGTAAGCGGCATCTGGCTCAAACCATAAACCATAATCAGGGCACCTGATACGGGAACGATGAAGGGTTTGAGAATCTTTGTCATAAATACCCGCGTCCCGACTCCGGTAATTGCGTAGGCGCGGTAAAACATAAACCAGCCGTTGGTGGCGAGTCTTGCCGCCAAAGTACCGGCTGCGACGCCGATAACCCCCCACAGATGAACCCACCACAAGGATAATGCTACATTGAGAATGCCCTCAAAAACCGCCATTTTTGCATATCCTCTATGCTGAGTTGTGCCCATAAGGATTGCGTCCGAAGGCCAAAGCGTAATCTGAATAAAGATGAGGCATATAAATAGATAGAAAGTGGCGTTCCCGACATAATTATCGGCTCCAACCCATTTTATCATGAAATCGGGCCCGGCGCTTATTAGCAAAAATAAACTCAAAAACGCGATTCCAAAACAAAACCTCAGCGCATTGGTGTATATCTCCGCCAGGCGATCTCTGTCGTTCAAGGCATAAAGAGATGTGATTGTAGGGAGCATATTTGAAATCATTATGCCTACGATTCCCGCTGACATCATCAAAAATCTAAAAGCTACGGCATAAGGCGCTACGGCGGCCGTTCCAAGCACGGCGCCTATTATGATATTGTCGGTTCCGAAGATCAGCCCGCCGGACAGTTGAAGAGTAAAGAAATAGATACCCGGAGCGATGAGGCCTTTGGCAAGTTTATTGTCAAAAAATTTTCCTGAAAGACTGAGGCCCGGGACTATACCGCGAACATAGATAAAAAGCACTATACCCGAAAGTAACCCTACGGCGCCATAAACAACGGCTAAGCCAACAATACCTATCCCGAACAAAAGAATAGCCAACACGCCTATAAACTGAATTAAAGTAAATATTACTCCGAAGAGCTGCTCTTTGTAAATCAGGTTAAGCGACCTCAAAGTTACACGAAATACCGTCATGGGCAACTGCAACAGGAAAAAAATACTCGATATTGCAAGGACAGGGATAACAACATCTTTTAAACTGCCCGAAACTTTAATAAGTTTATCCAGAGGAGTGAGCAGAACCGCTCCGAGGACAAATATTGCTGCGATAGAGACTATTATCACATATAACCAGAAGCCGGTGGCTACAATGGACCTGATACCGCTATAATCCTTTTTTGCGTTCGCGGCGGCTACAAAGTTTGATACGCTCTGCGCTATCCCTATATTCGAAAGCCCCAGATAGCTGACTATGCTGAGAACGACAAGCCATAAACCGTATTGCTCCCTCCCCAGATAATACAGATATATGGGCACCAGAATCAAATTGCTTAATATGGAGATCCCTGTGTTCAAAAAACTCACCGCAGTACCCGCAATTATACGTTTAATAGTCATTAAGAGTACCTTGTTTTGGCATTCTTATGTTTTCGGCGTCGATATCCGAGAAGGGTCGCCGGTGTATTATTTTAGAAAAAATCTTATGGAAAATCCTGGAATACATCAGGACCTCCGGACAAGAAGCGCATTGCGTACAAGCGGCTATATTACTTTGGTGCATAAAGGATGCGGTATAAAGAGTTTTCTGTACCTCGGAATCTTTCCATAGCTCGGCAAAACGTTGCACGTTAATGTTTCCCATGGCCGATTTGCAATAGCAGCATATTCGATAGTCCCCGTTCGCCGTCAGGTATGCCCCGTAAAATCCTGCATAACACGGTAAAAGGTGTTTTTGCTGACTATAGGGTTCATCTGACTGAAAACAAAATAAGGCATACTTAAGAGAAGCGGCTGCATTCGGCGACAGAGACATCTCCCGCAACATTTTCGCTATCCTATCCCGCGCATCCCGCATCTGGGCCGGCGTTAATATTTTTGACTCAAGGCCGGGAATTACGGCCTCCACAGGATGCACAGCAAAAAAAACATTCCATCGGTTGCTTAATTGAAATAACGACTCCAGCTCTCCCAAGTTATAAATACCTACAGCGCAGTTGATCTGAAGTTTTCGTCGCGCTTGGGGTGGGCGGAGTAAGCGTTCAATATTCTCGATGATAAACGGAAGCTGTGTTGGGCCTTTATAGCCATGAATCAATCGATGAGTTTCATTATCAATAGAGTTTAAACTTATTGTAAGCTTATGAATCTTCGAGAATAAATCTGTTGTAACGAGATTCAATCTGCTGCCATTAGTTACAATCTTAATCTTGCGCCCTTTGCACATATCAATAATTTCCGGAAAACGATTATGAATAAAAGGTTCTCCGTCTCCGGAAAAGCGAATTTCCGGTATTTTCAGGAGCCGGATATCTTCCAAAAGTTCGAAAATCGTCGAATCCGAAAGGGATTCGGAAGGAGGCCTGTCCCCCCTAAGCAAAGAGTGAGACGAACAAAAATAACAATTAAAATTGCATGCTGAAGTCAAAGAAATCTCTACGGAAAGCGGCCCTAAAAGTCGCCCGGAATTAAAATTAATAACTCTAATCAGGCGCAGCGCCCGGTTAACATTTTCTAAAGCATTGCGTAAAGGAAACACCTTTTCCAATTAAATACTCCTTAAATTCTCATAAACCGTCAACATCTGTTTCGCTCTATCGCAGTATGAATAGCCGTTTCCCATAGACCTTTTGTGTCCTGCCTTTACTATGCCCACCCTTAAATCATCGTTATTCAAATAAAACCTAATCTTATCTTTCATTTCTTCGATGGAAGCAAAATACTCAGCTTCTTTCCCTTCTTCGAAAAACCCCGTAACTTCATCGCTTCTCTCGTGCAGCATAAAACCGCCGCAACCGGGGATCTCAAAAGTCCGCATATTTTGCGAACCTTTATTTTGAAGACGCAGTATATTCAGATTAATTTTTGAGGATTGGGCGGTTTTCGACATTTCATCACCTATGGCAGTCCGCCCCTTCCAGCATGACTTCAAAAATTTGTTTTTGCATCTTTTTCCCCAGTACTCTGCTCCCCAAATAGTAAAATTATATCCTTCGAGTTCAGAAAGCCACCTTTCCCTTTCTTCATCCCAATTTCCTACAAAAACAATATCAGAGCCATAAGTTTTCCGGTCTTCCTCGGTTAATGGAGATCTATAAGAAAGCCCGGGATCACAGGCAAAAGGAAGGTACTCTACCCGCCTTGCTCCTGCATACTTAAGCCTTGGCATCAAAGCTTTTGACCAAATGAAATAAACATCATAAATCGAGATAGATTTCCTTATGAACTCTGATGATGCGCCGCGATTCGTATTAAAGGGATCGTCCGGATTAAAAATAAAGAGCAGCGCTTGTGTATCAGCCTTTATCTTTTTGAGTGTTCCGGGAAATATCCCTTGTCCTTTGTGAATAAAAATCAGTTCAGGATTACAATCTTTTACTGTTTCCAGCAACTTTTTGTTCATTACTTCAGCCGCATACGGAAAGATAATCCTATTCGTATAGCGGTTTTTTGTAAGCCGAGAAGCCTTTTTGTATTCCTCTGTCATATCAAAGCAAACGGGTTCGTATTCCAATTTTCTGAACGCCCTGAGATAAGACGGCCCAAGGCTCCATGGCTCAAAGGAGCTGACAAATAGTATCCTAGTCTTCATCTTTCACGCCTATGATTTCATTATTTTCTTTGATTTCTGCAAAACCAATTTTTTCCTTATATAAATTTAATACCCTGTAACCCAGGTTCTGTAAAAACAGAAATATCGCTTCTCTTTTTTCAATACTATCCAGGGCAACAAAAATAATCGGGCGCCCGCTCCTTAGCTGTTCTTCCATTCCCTCCAGGACTTCTAATTCTGCGCCTTCTACGTCAATTTTTACTATGTCGGGAGGCATAATATATTGCCCGGAAACTAATTCATCTATTTTAAAAACCGGGACATGCAACTCTTTTCTGTCCGTTTTAGCGAAACTGCTTTCGGAAGAATTTAAACTTAAGCCTTTAATGCCGCTTTTATTCCAAGCGCCGCACTGGAAAATTTTGGTATTCCTAATTTTGTTTACCTCCAGATGTTTTAAAAGATGACTTAAATTTATAGGGTTTGGCTCAAAAGAAAACACCATCCCATTCTTTCCTGTGAATCGCGAAAATAGCAAAGTATAAAAACCTACGTGGGCGCCTATATCATAGCAAACCATCCCATCTTTGATGTATTCTGCCATTAATTTTTGCTTTTGATATTCGTAAGAACCTAACCAATAACCATTTACTCCGCTTCCCTTGGTAAGTCTAAACCCTTTATTGGGCCCTTGCATAACCGGCAAAACAGCATCTCGCGGTATTAAAGACAGTGTTGATCGTAATATAGTGCCGAGCACCGATTTATTAGAAATCTCTGTGAAATTTATCATTTTTTTTGCTTTCAAGAGCAGAAATTATTCCTTCGACATCCTTTTCGTAACTATACTCCTGGACTATTTCAAGAGACTTTTTGCCGAATCCGGCCCGCTTCTCTTTATCATTAATTAAATCTCCTAAATAAAACGACAGCTTATCTATGTCGCCCATCGGATATACATAACCATTTTCGTTGTGTCTGACAAGATCTTTAGCGCATCCCCCCATATTAGAAACAATAACCGGTAGATGAAAACACATGGCCTCGTTAACAACCAGCCCCCAGTTCTCGCCTGCGGACGGTAAAACAAATATATCAGCTATAACGTAATACCCGGGGATTTCAGTTTGATTCATAAAGCCGGTAAAATAAACATTTTCAAGCTTTTTTTTCTTCACATACTGCTCAAGGTTCCTTCTTAAATAACCATCGCCCACATAAACAAGGGCCTTGTTTTCTGCGCTTGTTTTTTCATAAGCCAGCAATAAATCCATAGGTCTTTTCTCGTCTATGAATTTACCGCTAAAGAGTATTACCATTTTATCCGATGGGATACCAAGATTTTTTTTGATTTCATCCTTTTTGTCTATTAAATCCACGTAATTTTTAATAAATCTTTCATTCTCAACAGCATAAGGTGTAAGAAATATTCTATTGTCGGGGACACCGTAAAACTTATAGAATTCCCTGTTCTCTCGCCCTATAGCGAGAAATGATGAAACCTGTTTAAATAATGCGCTGAGTAGCGGCTTTTTAGCCAAAATCTTCCATTTTGGCTTTGTAAGTTCCCTGCTTAGGGGAGACTCTGCCCTGATAAAAACGGGTATTCTGTTAAATATTGCTGTCATATATGCAAGTGCGCATGTAACGTAGCTCCAGCCGTGAACTATAACCGCATCATATTTGTTTTTTGCAATCTCTCTTATAATCCCGAAATTAATTAAACCGATCAGAGGTTTAAGAGTTGCGGGGATGGGTGAATAATTTTTCAAAAATTTGTACTTGTAGCCTTCGAGTAACGGAATATCCCACTTCACTTCTACTCCAAACCCGGCATCCTTCACTCCTTTCATGATCTCGCCCGAACAGTAATAGATTGTAAGGTCTATCTGAGGATGTTTTGCCATCTTTTTAAATAAAGGTGAAAAATACTGAATTGGATGGCTGACAAGGAATGCAACCTTGTATATTTTCATTTTTTACCTGCCCTTAAGCGACAAAAACCATTGTGCAGTCTCTTTAATGCCCTGCTCGTGCGTAAAAGGTAGCGGGCCGCATGCGGCTTTAGTACTCGAAAGATCAAACACATACTCGGTAAGGATATTATTAAGCCGAAATGAATTAAAAGGAAAACGTCTAAACCCGCAAACATTGAAAATGTCTCCCGTAACCGCCAAAAGCCTAGCTATCGCAAGAGGGACAGTAGGTATCCTTGGCGCACACATTTCGCGGGCAAGGCCGTCGGCATAGTCTCTCAGCGACAAAGGTTTGTAGTCAGCAAGATAAAATGTCTTGCCTTGAATTTTCGCGGCTTCAGCCGTAAGGAGGCGCATATATTGATAGGCGATGTTTCCGGCGTAAGCATATGACTTATATAGTTTTTCTCTTCCACAATGAAAATAAAGGCCTTTCCGAATAAACCGCAGCATATTTTGATAGTGCACGTTCATGTGCGGCCCCCAAACTGTCGTTGGCCGGGTCAGGCACCATTCAACGCCGCCGCCATTTTCTTCCCGTACGATCTTTTCAGTCAGGACCTTGCTCTGGCCATAAAGCGTATCGGAACAATATTCCGTATCGGAAGCCGGAATATGACCTGCGCGGCACACCAGCTGCGATGAAGTATAAATGGCGCGCCGGATAGCAGGCGCTTGCCTAACTGCTTCAATGACATTGTGCACGCCATCTATATTGGCGGCATATCCGCCGAGATTTGCGGTTTCATTAAGGTCTGTCCGGGCTGCGAGATGGATAAGCGCATCCGGAGAAACCCGGCGCATATTTGATATCAATGCCTGTCGGTCGAGTATATCGCAGACAATATGCTCATCCATGGCTATCGGCAAATGGGGCGGCACCCTATCTATGCCGATCACCTGATATCCTTCTTTTTTCAGTCGGTCCCCAACCCACCGCCCAATCAACCCGGAACTACCCGTAATCAAAACTTTCATTTCACATCCCGTCCAAGCATGTTACGATATAATGTCAAATACTTATCGACTATTATTTTCCAGGTAAAATTATCCGCAACATATTGTTTTAGATTTTTCGCCATTACATTTCTTGCATGCGTATCGTTTAAAGCCGTTGTAATTCCTTTCTGTATCCCTTCTGCCGAAGCCGGAACAACTATACCTCCATGAATGTTCTCCACTTCATTAAAACCGCATTGATCGGTGAGTACTATGGATGTACCGGATATGCCGGCTTCAAGAGCCACAATAGGCATAGCATCCTGACGGGAAGGGATAACCAGCAAGTCCGCCTCCCGATATGCGGCTTTTTTATCGACACCCCCTAAGTAGCCCAAAAAATGAACTTTATCTTCGAGGGAAGCTTCACGAGTTGTCTTCTCTAGTCCGGCGCGCATACCTCCGTCCGGGCCGACGAAAACAAGGTGGTATTTTCCGAACTCGCGTGTAAGGTCTATAAAAGCTTGCAGTAACAAATCCGGGCCTTTAATCGAATTTAAACGCCCCACAAAAAGTATAAAAGGTTTCCCCTCCAACGCATATCTTCTACGGAAATCGCTCCTATTAGACAGAGAAAAATCAGCCGGATCAATTCCGTTCGGAATTAAGGAAACTGTATTCTCATTAACGCCGTATCGCGCAAATTGTTCGAATTCATTTTGTGCGCCTGCAATATGCCTCGCCGCATCTCTGATTATTTTACGGCCGACCAGATAATTATATAAGTTCTTGAGAATCCCGGATCTGCCGTAAATCGGAAGGGCTCCTCCGGGCCAGATAACATAGGGTTTGTGTAAATCCCTCGCGGCATAGTAAACCATGGCATTTATGAATGTCCAATGTCCGGTCAAATGAATAATATCAGCCTCTCTAACCAAATTTTTGATTGCTTTGTAAGAAAATTTAGGAAAAAAGTAACGTTTATTTATACAAGGAAGTGCTACAATTTCCACGCCCTCCATCTTCTCGACGCTGCTCCCGGTCAGCTCCAGATCGGTAGTCAGAATTATAACGTCAATGCCTTGTTTAGCCATTTGCCGGCTCATCTGGACAGTTCTTTCGGCCATCCCTCCCCCGGTAACCGGATCAAGCAACGCATTAACGTTCAATACTCTCATTAGGCCTCCGCAAATGTTTCATAGAGAGTTAATTTTGCCGAATTCTTTGATTAAATCCACAATTTTATTGACATCATCACTTGAAAGTCGCGGATGCAACGGAATATTTAGTGCGTCTTCATTTAACGCTTCACAATGAGGTAATCGTACATCCATCTGCCTATACAGCGGATTCATGTGCAGTGGATGGTAGCGGAGTGTGGTATAGACCTCCTTTTCAAGAAGAAAATGAGCGAGTTTATCACGCCTAGGTACGCGAATGCAATAAGTAAAATAAGAGTGCTTGTCCCCTGACTTTGCCTCCGGCGGGGTGGTAACCCAATTCATTCGGCCAAATTCGCTCTGGTAATAACGCCATATATCTCGCCGAATCGCCTGCAAAGCATCGATCCGATCCAATTGCGCTAGTCCAATTCCGGCAGCGATGTTGGTTGGCAGCATTTTTATAAACGGTTCGGAGATATTGTATTCCCACCAACGGCTTTCCCCTTTCGCGTCGGCAAGTGCCGCTTCAAAGCCGGATTTGCCTATACCGCAATAACGTAAAGTTTTAGCCCGCTCAACCCATGCGGCATGCCTACTAACCAGGCCCCCGCCTTCTCCCGTTGTTAAATTCTTAATCGCGTCAAAACTATAGATCCCCACATCGGTAATCGCCCCGCATGGTTTACCTTTATACGTTGAGCAAACAGCATGGGCCGCATCTTCAATCACGGGTAACCCGAACGCAGCAATAGGATCGAGATCCACCGCCAATCCCGCATAATGGATCACCATAATAGCCTTGACACTGGATTTTAAAAACGGCTCGATATCTTCGCGGCGAATATTCATTGTAATCGGATCAACGTCACAAAATATCGGCTTATGACCCGCCATTAACACCGCTTGCGCACAGGAAACCCATGTAAAAGAAGGAACGATAATTTCCGAGCCGCGCGGCAAATCGAGCAAACTTACCGCCATAAAAAGTGCGTTGGAGCCGCTGTCGACCATGGCGAAATGCGGAATATTAAATTTCTTCGAGAATGCCTGTTCAAATTTTATCACATTGCCGCCGAAACCCATCCACTGGTTTTTCATGCAGCTTACAGCATTAGCGATTTCTTCATTACCGACTAGAGAGCCAAATACTGAAATCATTTTTTCTCCTGCGTTAATGTGTACGGCTTAAAAAACTTAATATCACGCCCAACGACACTAAAAACATTACTTCCTATACGAAACTTGGCACCAACGAAAGGGTGAAATGTTGTGGCTCGTATAAATCGTTCAATGGTCTGATAGTCCCATGACGGATCAATAAATCCTTTATTTGGCAATTCCCGCTTGAAATATGTTTTTTCTTCCTGTTTTTGCGGCCGCCCTTTAATTTTCTTTTTCAGAAATATTGGAGAAAATTTCTTGAATAAACCTATTGCCGCTGTGTCACATTTAAGGTAAAGCGATTTTCTGGTTTCACGCTTATCTATGCCAAAAAGGCTTTGGGCGATTATTTCTCCGGCATCGACCCCCTCGCTAATATAATGAATTGTAACACCGTGGGTTTTTTCATTATTCCATATCGCCCACATCTCCGGCCAGAAACCAGAGTAACGGGGCAGCGGTGCGTAATGTATGTTTATTATGCCGAGGCGTCTGCCAAATTGATCGATTAAGCGCTTTTTTAAGATTTGGTCATACATGGCGCTGATGATTATATCCGCACCATATTTGATTATTTTTTCGGCGCACTTAGGTGACGCAATACTCTCCGGTCTGATGTACGGTATATCAAAAGAGCGGGCGACTTTGATCAGCGAAGGAAAGACCGCATCTTCGCCAGTATCATCAGTCCGGCAAATAGCACAAACAACTTCATGGCTTGTATCGGCCATTAAATAACGAAGTAACGCAGGAGCCAGATTTTGACCACCGGCAATAATCACGCGGCTCATATTGTTTCTCCACAAATTATTGCGGCACCTTTTTCAGGTGCATACATGCACGCAGTATTCCTGGCATGAATTCCCATAATAAGCAGTTTATCCTTTTGTGCATAGGCGGCGTGAATCAGCGCCGCCAATTTTGATACGTCTTCTGCTTCGTATAGCCACCCATTATGTCCATCTTTAATTCTTTCCATTGCCGCGCCCCCCTGTATTGAACCAATCACTGGAATACTGACTGCCATGGCAGTCAGTACTGCCCCACCAAATGCGTCAAACCTTGCGGGACTAACAACTATGTCGCTGCTTCCAACATAGTACCTGAAGTCATCGCTAGCCATCCAATCCTCAAAAAAGATCTGTTTCGTTAATCTTAGCGTTTCAACCTGCCTGATAAGAGCATTTTTTTCAGCGCCTTTTCCGATAATAACTAGTTTTATTTTGGGTTTTATGGCCTCGTCGAGCATGGAGATTGCCTGAATTAGCAAATCGAAACCTTTGCTAAAGACGAGCCTGCTACCCGATACAATAAACAGGTCGTCTTCAGATACACCGTATTTCGCGCGGATTTCACATCTCTGTTTACGGTATTCTGCTGCCGGTTTATCCACCGCAACCAGAATGGGCAAATTGACAAGTTTATAATTCGAAAACCCTTTTTCCTTAAAAAATTGTACGGTGTTTCTGTCTACGCAGAAGATCTTGGCCTTTGAGGTATTAAGCATAAAGTAATATATCTCCTTGGCAAGTTTGACAAGCCAAGATGCAGGCTTTCGCTCAGGAAAATCAAACCACATATTATAAGGGCGCCGCAGAAGCCAAAATAAAGGCAGTAAAATTCTGGTCGTGGGGTTCATCCAGCCTACTACGAAAAACTTATCCCTTTTATTAAAAAGCGCTGTCTTGATTAATCGCCAGCTGGGCAATTTATAGCCATATACTACCGGCTCTCCGGCCTCATAAGCCAGCTCCGGTTCAAAAGAATACTGCGAATGTGTTAAACGCGCATACCAAATATGCAAATCAATTGCCGGTTCTTTTTGCAGTGCATTCAGTAAAATATTATTATGCGGCGTAGGAATATCCTGAATAAAATGCAAAGGATTCTTCAGCTTCTTCTGGTAAGTGCGTACATGCGCAAGCCACTCGAGCATCCGCGATGTCACATCATGGCCATCCCGATGCACCCGCGAATATCCACCGTTAGCTATCCGCTCTCTAATTTCTGCATCTCTTAACAAATTCCGCGTCTGTTCTAATAATTCTTCTGTATCCGAAAAAAAGACCGCTTCCTTCCCGCTCGCAAACAATTCCTCCAAATCATCTGAGTGCTCGGACAGCATCGCGACCTTCATTGCCGGAATTTGAAAAGACCTTCTTGTATAAACGTCTTTATTCAGCGTCGAAAAAAAGCATAAAGCCACTTTAGCCCCGCAAATGGCCTTATTGTAATCGCGCCCCGTTGCTGGCTGAATCGGATAAAGCGCCTGTAAAGGTGAATCAGAAGCCAATTTTGCCAAAGCTTTGTTCCATCCTCCCCCGTATAATTTGAGTTTATAGCCGGCTCTGCAAATAGCTTCTAAAGCCTCGGCACGGCCGTCATCTTCATAATGGCCTGCAAAAACTACATCGCAAAGATAGTCATCGCCGATTTCTTCTCTATTTATAGGAAAATCATCTTCGGGGATAAAATATGGGCGCAACAAGAAAACATTCTTTGCTCCATGCTTATAAAAATCAGAGATATTCCCCTTTCGAAAAACAAAATGAATATCAAAAAAATTAATGCTCTTAATAAAATTCCGCCACATTGAACGCCGGGCTAAAGGGGAAAAGGGATTATCGTTCGTAT
>JAHIOQ010000103.1 GCA_018895275.1 Candidatus Omnitrophota bacterium | reverse complement strand
ATAACAAAAGATATAATTGCATCTGCTTTTGAAGTTCATAATATTCTCGGTTATGGTTTTTTGGAGAAAGTGTATCAAAAAGCATTACAAGTGGAATTCAAGCGATTTGTTTATTAAAATCCGTGATTTATCCGCGTAAATCCGTGGCTAAAAAATAAACGGGCAAATCGCTGCACCTGACTGTTATCCGCTCCGCCTTTTTCGCCACAAAGCATGGCGGACAGGCAGGCGTCGGCTACCAGCAGGTGAGCTTGAATGTTAGTGTGCAGATTTATGAATTTTTAAATCCTGATTTATCTGCGAAAATCTGCGTCCGATTAACTTAATTGTATAGGAATTTCCTTTTTTGGCGTGATGGTTGGAGCGAACGGCAAGGTCTTAAAAGTCCGCCCAAAGGGCGTTAATTAAAAAGGGTTAAGAGTTTTAAATTGTTCTTTAAGTTTTTGTTTTGTTGAATCAGAGATATTCGGAGAAGCAAGCAACCTCTGATAAGGAGTCAGAGGCTTATCATAGCGCTTGATAATTCTGGAAGCAAGTCTTTTTTTCTCGATTAGTTTAACGGAAGGAGAAAAGAAGTTGTGATAGAACCGCCATTCTGAGGAATAAAGATTATTCATAAGCGCGACTACTTTAGGATTATCGAAGCGAGAATAACCAAGCCATTGGCGGACATGAGTCCAATTTTTTTGTTCGATATGAGCATTATCATTTTTCTTGTAGGGGCGAGACCTGGTAA
Organism: Candidatus Omnitrophota bacterium; assembly: GCA_018895275.1. Taxonomy (GTDB): domain Bacteria; phylum Omnitrophota; class Gorgyraeia; order B26-G9; family B26-G9; genus JAHIOQ01. The sequence continues at coordinate 15,928 of JAHIOQ010000103.1, read as the reverse complement.
ATTGGACTGGATTTTGTTTTCGTCCGTTAAAATATCGGAACATATGTTCGTTAATAAATTCCCCTCCATTATCGGCATCGAAGCCGAGAATAGCAAAAGGGAGGGATTTTTCGACATTTTTAGTTTGCTTAAAAACCCCTTGTTCCCCTTTACCCCAGACGGCACGTTGTTCTGTCCAGCCGGAGGCAATATCGGTATAATTGATTGTAATTGCGTATTGGCCTTCTGTTGATTCTCCGCAATGGTGGACTGTATCTGATTCAATAAACCCGGGGCGAAATTCATTCCATTGGTCAGTTTTAATCGGTATTTGGTTGCGGAGGAGAGAACCTGGTTTAGTTAGAGAGCGGCCTTTGCCGCGATATTGTGTTCGGATTGGTTTTAATACTCTGTCAATAGTGCTGGAAGAAATATCCATTAAAAGATTAATAAGTTCCGGTGATAATTGTTCATTAAATTCTTGTACATAATAGGGCAGCCAGAGGGGCAAGATTACTTTAAGCCGTTTAGAACATGGTAAATGAGCCGCTAACCAGATACGTTTAAGAGGCGTAATAAAAGCAGGGTTATTATAAATAGACGGCTTGCCTTTCTTTTTATGCCTTGGCTTAATAAAGCGTTTAAAGGTTTTAAGTTTTCGGATAGCATGTTTGCGGTGATAACCGCAATTCAGGCAGAATTCGTCCAGGATTGCTCTTTTTTGTTTTCGGCTTGCTTTTTTGTAGCGTAAAAAAATACTTTTAAGATATTCCATTTTGGCTCCTAATGTCATGTTGATAACCCCCTTTCAGGGGTTATTATTTGGGTAACATTATTTATGAGTCAACGAATACTTTAAAAATATTCTTCGGTAACATTTTATGTGAGGCAATTCGGTTTTAGCACCCCCGTTGCGCGGTTCAGTGCGGCATGGTATACTTTTAAAAGTATATTTTTGGAACCAATATGTTTTTTAACCCAGGACTTTGCAATGTGCCGTTCTGCGTGTAATAGAATATTAGTCCCCCTCTTAATAATTTCGCTGCAAGTATGTTTCCTGAGATGCTCCTTCGCGGTTTGTGATCCCGATAATCCCGGGGAGAAAAAACAATTCCAAAGGCATTCTTTATTATCTTCACCGGAAGAGAGCCGTTCTGTTCAGCGGCATTTTGCGCCGGGGCAGATTGTGGTGAAGTTCCGGGATGGGGCGGATATCGGGGCAATAGCCGAAGCACTTTTTCAGAACAGGCAGCGGTTTGAAACGGTTAATGCAAAAAGCAGGCTGGATGCCCTGAACACTAAGTACAGGGCAAAAAAATTCTCCCGTGCTTTTAACGGGCTGCGGGGGCTGCGGGCACCGGCAGGAGGTTTTATCAGCCCCCGGCAGGCAAAGACGTTGGGCCGGGAGATCAGAGCCGAATTCTACAGGCGTGCTGCGCAGTTGAGAAAACGTTTTCCGCGGCGCTCAGAAAAGACAGCCTCAGTCATAAAAATTCCCGACCTTTCAACTATTTACAAAATAGAATTCGAAGACCGCTCGGTCAATATTGAATCTGTTTGTGAGCAATACCGTAAGGACCCGGACATCGCAAGGGATTACTCCGGCTAACGACGGCGCGTAGCCTGTGTTTGAAGATACGCTGGGCAGTCTGGATGTATCCGGATTTTCGGACGGTGTTTGGACGTTACGGATTACGGTGACCGACAATCTGGCTCAATCAAGGCAAAACAGCGTGAATTTTACCCTGGACAGAGCGCTTCAAACCGGCTGGCCCCAGATTATGCGATACGGAACCTATCATTCTTCTCCGGTAACCGGAGATATCGATAACGACGGTGATTTGGAGATTGTGATCGGCTCTTATGCCGGCATTGTTTATGCCTGGCATCATGACGGTACCCTGGTTAGCGGCTGGCCGCAATACATGGAGGGCGACTCCCGATCAACTCCGGCCCTTGCCGACCTTGACGGAGATGGTTATATGGAAGTGGTTTGCTGTGCCGCTACGTCGTATCATCCCAATGTCTATGTCTGGCGTCATGACGGAACTCCATTCCCGGGCTGGCCGAAAAAGGTGGGGAACTATATCTCCACGGCTCCGGTTGTAGAGGATATCGATAATGACGGTGATTTTGAGATAATCTTCCCGGCGGAGGACTGGAGAGTTTACGCGTATCATCATGACGGAATCTTGGTTAACGGCTGGCCGGTGAGAATTAATCGCAGCCAGCAGGGGGCTAAAGTTGTCGTGGGCGATATTGATCATGACGGGTATAAAGAGATTTTTTCTTCCGACGTCAATTCGGTCGGAGCAACGGTCTATGTCTGGAGGTATAACGGAATGGTATTGCCGGGTTGGCCGAAAACATGGACCGAACCCTATCTGGAGATTTATCCAACCGCGATCGCCGATGTCAACGGTGACGCTAATCCGGAGATTATTGCCGGCGGCGAAAAGCTCCATGTCTGGAGCGGCACCGGAAGTCTGATAAGCGGCTGGCCGAAAGAACTCTTTGACGAGAATAACTATCGTGTTACGTTCATGTACCCCGTAATCGCGGATATCGATAATAACGGAATACCCGATATTCTCAGCGTTGACGCTAATAATACGATTCATGCCTGGAGCGGCAACGGAACTTATCTGTCCGGTTGGCCGGTTACCTTCGGGTATTATAATCCGGCCTGGACATATTATCCTGTCTTAGCGGATATTGATGGTGATTCATACCCGGAGATACTCGTAAACGCCTATGACAGCTATTATGGAATGGAAAACATCTGCGTTTTTAATCACGACGGGACATCCGCGCAAGGCTGGCCGAAGTCCGGCGTGGAACATACCAGCGCTCCGGCAGTGGAAGACCTGGACCGGGATGGAGATGTTGAGATTATTGCCGTTGGAAGCTATGAGGGTAAGCCTGAAGTAAATATGTATGTCTGGGACCTGCCGGGGACATACAGGCAAAGCAAAATGGAATGGCCGCTGTACGCGCATGACTCCAGGAATACCGGAGGCTATGTTGCGGAACAGGCCAGAGGTACTATTTCGGGAACGGTCACATTACAGGGAAGGCAGAATCATTCTGGGATTATAATTATTGAATTGCGTAATCCGGGAGAGGCTGTACCTCTGGAAACGTATTACGTGGCTGCAGCCGTTGACGGCAGTTATCTACTGGAAGACTTGCCCCTCGGTACACATGATGTTACGGCAAAGGCATCGAATTGTTTAAGGCTAAAAAACAGCAATATTACGATCAGTAACGGCCAGACAACCGCTGATGTTGATTTCTTTCTTTTAGGCGGCGACGCGAATAATGATAACTATGTTGCCTGGCTGGACTATGGTATCTTACGCAACGCGTATAACACACAGGCCGGAGATCCCCGATGGGACAGCCGGGCGGACTTCAACGCCGACGGATTTATCGCCTGGCAGGATTACAGCATTCTGCGCGCAAATTACGGAAAAGCCGGGGAATAAACGGTTCTGAATACTGCAGATGCTTAATTCTCCGGGGCAACCTGTCACAAGCCTCAAGCCACATGCTAAGATAAGCCGAGTCCCGAGGGACGATCGTTCCCGCCATAAAGCACGGCGGTCACTATGACGATGGACGTACGCTCACTTCGTTCGCTAAAAATAAAATCGTCTGCGGAAATCGTCTTTATGCCTCTTGCTGTTATCGTTTATATCGATACCGGCCGTTACCGGTTACCATTGCTCATCCTTCGGTATAATTTAATTAACGGATGTATGAGCCATGAACAAAAAACTATTCCTCATTCATCTACCCAATCTACGCTTTTATTTTTCCCCTCGCCCTACTTCCGTATTTGCGGTAAAATAATACCCATGTTAACCGACGAAAAAACAGGCGTGATGTATGAGTACTGGCCGCAGGCCGCAGCCGAGCCGAAGGCCGTGCTGCTTTTGGTGCACGGGTTGGGCGCGCATAGCGGACGATGGGAGTTTCTTGCAGGCTTTATGCGTGAACATAGTGTCTCCTGTTACGCTTTAGAACTGCGTGGGTTTGGACAAACCGCAGGGGTACGGGGGGACATTAAGTCCCTGGATGTGTATTTCGCGGATATCCATACCATGTACAGCCTGATAAAAAAAACGCATCCCGGGAAGAAGATATTTTTGACCGGGGAAAGTTTAGGCGGTTTGCTTGCTTTTTTGACGGCAATCCAGGCGCCGGAAATTTTTGACGGAATTATCTGTATTGCCCCGGCATTTTTGAGCAGGGTGAAGTTTTCTTTTTTCGATTATGCGAAAATCTACACGGCATTGTTGTATAATCCTGCCAAACAGTTTTATGTACCGTTTGAGACGCAAATGTGCACGCGGGACAGCGAATATCAGAAAATGATCGACGCGGATAACCGGGAATACCGCATGTCCAGCGCACGGCTTTTATTTAAAATCCTTATGGCGCAGCTGCGCGCCTTGGTCTTAAAAAACAGGCTTAATACGCCGGCCTTGTTTCTACTTCCCGGCAATGACCTTATCGTGGATTCAAGGACAAGTGCTAAGGTTTTTCATAGCCTGAAACTAAAGGATAAAAAGATAATCCAATACCCGGACATGCACCATGCCCTGTCCATAGATTTGGGAAAAGAACAAGTTTTCAGGGATATCCTGGAGTGGATAAGAGGTTCGTAGTTCATGGCTGATAGCTCATAGATAAAAGTAGGCAGGGAAGAGTTGCTCCAAGCTGCAGGTCGCAGGCTGCAAGTTACAAGCATCATGTAGCAAAGGACGATGGACGACCACTTCCGCCACAATGATAGGTGGACAGGCGCTTTGCTCGTTGGGACGAGGGGCGAAGGACGAAAAAGCAGAAAGCAGGAGATAGTGGGCAGACCTTAACGGAGAAGAAAAGACACGCTACAAGACCAAACATAGAAGAATGAAGATGAGAAGTTTTGATACGGATTTTTGAAGTAACTATTAGTAACCGATATCTCCGAATGGAGCAGTCTGCTGGATTTAGCATCGGGGTCCCGAAGATTTTCTCAAGAGGTGTGCTTCATTCGGGATAACTGTTTGTAACTGTTGGTAACCGAAAAAAGTGTTTAATGAAAATTGCCGGGTATTGCAAAATAAAACACAGTAGTAAATTAAAAATGAAAGATGGAGGTCATAGTGGAATATATCTTATCCATAGACCAGGGCACGACCGGCAGCCGGGCGATTGTCTATGACCGCGGCGCGCGAAAGATTGCCGCTGCGTATAAGGAGTTTCCTCAGTATTTCCCCCGGCCGGGATGGGTGGAGCATGACCCGGAAGAAATCTGGCAGAGCGTTATCCGGTCCGTGCAGCTGGCGCTTAAACAGGTACCCAAGGGAACAATCACGGCAATCGGGATCACCAATCAGCGGGAGACCACAGTCGTCTGGGACAGAGTTACGGGAAGGCCGGTGTATAACGCGATTGTCTGGCAGTGCCGGAGAACCGCCACGCGCTGTGATGCGCTGAAGAAGAAAGGCGGCACGGAGTTTTTTCGTCAAAGGACCGGATTGTCGGTTGATGCCTATTTTTCCGCGACAAAGATCGAATGGATTTTAAAACACATTAAAGGCGCCTTGACAAAGGCAAGGCAGGCCAGGCTTTTGTTCGGCACGACTGATACCTGGATATTATGGAAGTTGACCAACGGAGCGGTGCATGCCACGGATTTTACGAATGCCTCGCGCACGATGCTGTTTAATATCGAAACATTGAAATGGGATGAACAGATCCTTAAAAAATTCGACATCCCGAGGCAGATGCTTCCGGAAGTAAAGCCGTCGTCCGGGATTTTCGGGGTAACCGCAAGGCACGGGAATCTGGAGGCAGGGATCCCCATTGCCGGGATTGCCGGAGACCAGCAGGCGGCGTTGTTCGGGCAGGCCTGCTTTGAGCCGGGGACAATGAAGAATACCTACGGTACCGGATGTTTCCTGCTGTTGAATACCGGTAAAAAACGCGTGGTATCAAAATACGGATTGATTACCACGCTCGGCTGCGACAGCCGGGGTAAGCCCTGTTATGTACTTGAAGGCGCGGTGTTTATTGCCGGCGCGGCCATCCAGTGGCTGCGCGACGGGTTAGGGCTTTTAGGGTTCGCAGGGGAATCGGAAAAAATCGCGCGGTCGATATCAGACAACGCTGGGGTATATTTTGTCCCGGCACTGGTAGGATTAGGCGCGCCGTATTGGGACCAGCAGGCGCGCGGCAGTATCTACGGGCTCACGCGCGGCACAAAGAAGGAGCATCTGGTGCGCGCGGCATTGGAGGCAATGTGTTATCAGACCAAAGACGTGGTGAACGCGATGCAGAAGGACTCCGGGCTGAAGATTAAGAGCTTGAAGGTGGACGGCGGCGCGGCCGCGAATAATTTTCTCTGCGAATTCCAGGCGGATATGCTTGGTATCGGCGTTGTGCGTCCGCGGATAATTGAAATTACGTCCTTAGGCGCGGCATATCTTAGCGGCTTGGCAACCGGATTCTGGAAAGACGCGGGCCAGATAAAAAAATGCTGGAGGCTGGACAAGGTGTTCAGGCCGAAGATGTCGAAGACAAATGCCGCGGCATTATATAAAGGATGGCTTAAGGCCGTGGAGAGAACGCGTTCCCGCTAACCGAAGACCGAGGGCGAAGGACGATCACTCGCTTCGCTCGTTAGGACGAGGGACGAAAAAGCCGATCCCGTAGACGATTTTGTTTTTAGCGAACGAAGTGAGCGTGCGTCCATCGTCATAGTAACTGCCATGCCTTGTGGCGGGAACGATCGTCCCTCGGGCATCGGTTTATTTTTGCCTGTGGCCTGAAGCTTGGAGCATGAAGAATGAAAACATACGATTTAATCATAATCGGTGCCGGTGTGGTGGGCACTTCAATTGCCAGGGAACTTTCCCGCTATAAATTGGACATCGCGCTTCTGGAAAAGGAAGCGGAGCTTGCCTTCGGCGTTTCCAAATCGAACAGTGGTATAGTCCATCCCGGAACACAGAACCCGCCGCATTCATTAAAGGGGAGGCTTTGCGTGCAGGGCAATAAGCTCACGCGTAAGATCGCCAGGGAGCTTGGCGTGGATTTTAAAGAGGTAGGTGAGCTGATTGTTGTGTTTAAGGAAGAAGAGGTCCCGGAATTATTGCGTTTGAAAAAAGAGGCCGAGATGCTTGGGGTAAGGGGATTGAGGATTGTAAGGCGCGAATGGCTTAAAAAACACGAGCCGAATCTTTCCCAAGAGGCAGCGGCCGCGTTGTACGCGCCGACAGCCGGGATTATCAGCCCGTATCGTTTGGTCTATGGGCTTAGCGAAAACAGCCGGAAAAACGGGGTAGAGATTTTTACGCGGCAAAAAGTGACGGTGATTGCGCGTACGCAGGCGGGGTTTGAAGTCACGGCCGCAGGCAATACCTTTAAGGCGCGGTATGTGGTGAATGCCGCGGGCCTGTACGCGGATGAGGTCTGCGGCTTGGCGGGTATTGATGATTTCCGTATAAGGCCGCGCAAGGGAGAAGAGTTTATCCTGGATAAGAAAAAAGAACATCTTACTAATCATCTGCTTTTTCCCTTGCCGTCAAAGACATCCAAAGGTATTTTGGTTATCAAGACCGCGGACGGGAATCCGATGATCGGGCCTACGGCGGAAGATTGTGATGATAAAGAAGACCCGGCAACTACGGACAGCGGTTTTTCTAAGGTGCTGGCAAGCGCGAGAAAGATGATTCCTTCCATACAAGAGAGCGATGTGATTGCCTATTTTGCCGGCTTGCGCCCTGTTGCCGGAGATGATTTTATTATCCGGTATGAGCAAAAGGCGCCGGGATTTGTTACCGTGGCCGGTATCCAGTCCCCGGGGTTGACCGCGGCGCCGGCGATTGCCCTTTTGGTATGCTCTATTTTAAAGAAAAACGGTTTGTGCCTAAAAAAGAAACCGGTCTTTTATAAGCACCGTAAAAAGACGATACATTTGTTCGCGGAACCTCTTTCTAAGACCAGGGAATTAATAAAAAAAGAGCCTGCTTACGGTGACATTGTCTGTCGCTGCGAGATGGTTTCCGCTAAAGAGATTCAGGATGCGATCGCTGCCGGGGCAAGCACCCTGGACGGGATAAAGTTTCGCACGCGTGCTCAGGCCGGCAGGTGCCACGGAAGTTTTTGCACCACGCGGCTTATGAAAATTTTGGCGAAGGCAACCGGCAGGCCTTTAACAAAGATAACCAAAAAAGGCTGTGGTTCGGAGATAGTGAAGGAGGACAGAGCGGATGCATAGGCGCGAACTGGTTATTGTCGGAGGCGGGCCGGCGGGCATGGCCGCGGCAATATCCGCTTATGAAAACGGCGTAAGGGATATCCTGCTTATCGAGCGCGACCAATATCTCGGCGGCATCCTGAACCAGTGCGTCCATACCGGGTTCGGCCTGGATTATTTTAAGGAGATACTTAGCGGTCCGGAGTACGCGCAGCGGTTTATAGATAAGGTATGCGCTATCCCGCAGATAGAGGTCAGCCTGCGTTCATTCGCGGTCAGCCTGAGCAAAGACAAGGTGCTTACCTTGCTTAAGCCCGGGGCAATGAGAGAGATTAAGGCAGAGGCAGTGATCATGGCCACCGGCTGCCGCGAGAAAACGCGGGAGATGGTGCATATTGCCGGAACGCGGCCGGCCGGAATATTTTCCGCGGGACTGGCGCAGAAGCTGATAAATGTCGAGGGGCTTTTGCCCGGCAAAGAAGCGGTTATTGTCGGCTCCGGGGATATTGGTTTGATTATGGCGCGCCGTTTTGTGCTTGAAGGCGCGAAGGTCAAGGCGGTAATCGAGATTCAGAAGCAGAGCCGCGGGCTTACGCGCAACCAGGTGCAGTGCGTGGAGGACTTTGGTATACCGTTTTATTGTTCTCATAAGGTAGCGAAGATATACGGAAATAATCGCGTGGAAAAAGTGAGCGTGGTAAAGGTGGATGATAATCTCAATGCGATACCGGGCTCGGAGTTTGAAATTATGTGCGATACGCTTTTGATTTCCGTGGGACTTATTCCGGAGAATGAGCTGATCGAAATGGCCGGAGTAAACATCGACAAGAAGACAAATTGCCCGGTATCCAACGAGCTGAATAAGACGTCCGTGTCCGGGGTGTTCGTGTGCGGGAACGCGTTTAAGATCTATGACCTAGTTGATGCGGTTTCACGCGACAGCGGGCTGGCGGGAAGGCTTGCCGCGGAATATCTAAGGGAGACATAAGATGAACAAAAGATTGACCTGTATCGAATGCCCGCGCGGCTGTGTCTTATCTATAGAGATAGAAAACGGAAAGATAGTTTCCCTAAAAGGCAATGAATGCCCGAAAGGAGAAAAATATGCCGCGGCAGAGGTTGAAAATCCTCTGCGGATTTTGACCTCCGCGGTTTTGGCCGAAGGCCTGGATTTAAAGATGGTCGCGGTGAGGACGGATAAGCCCATACCCAAGGCCAAGCTCTTTGCGGCAATGGAGGAGATAAAGAAGATAAGGCTTAGTCACCCGGTGCGCTGCGGAGAGGTTATCGCGGAAAATTTTTTAGGCCTGGGCGTTAGGCTCCTGGCCACGCGGCGGGCGCTTAAAGAATCTTAGTTTATTTATGACCATATAAAAGGTTCAACGTCCCTTTATAAAATTACCAAAAATGATTAGTAATATTTCATTGTGGGGCATGAAGTTGGCGGCTAATGGCGACATAAGAAAATCACTCCCGATTTTGGCGCATTAAACTACTGTAGTATAATCAAACAATGTATTGACATGTTATCTTACATATGGTATGCTTTAATTGACCTTAAAAGGAGGTGTGAAATATGAATATCTTCTATAAAGAATTATCAAAGAAGATAAAAGTTATTAGGGAAAAATTAGGGCTTTCGCAGGAATCCCTCGCAAAGCAATTGGGTATTGGTAGAGTCGCGATCTCTCAGATAGAAAATGGTGATAGAAAGATAAGCGCTGATGAAATCGTGAAATTATCAAAGATTTTTAACATGACTGCGGATGTACTTCTTAACTTAGATAAGGATATCGAAGTGGTGTTGGAGAAACATGTTAAATCTAAACCTAAGGAAAAGACCGGTATCAGGATAAGCGTTCCGCAGAGAAATCTCGAGAGGTTTAAGGAGGTTTTACTTTATGTTTTAAGTAAGGTTGGATCGAAACCAAATGTGGGAGAATCTGTTCTGTATAAGCTGCTTTATTTTATTGATTTCAACTATTATGAAAAATATGAAGAGCAGTTAATAGGTGCAACGTATATTAAAAATCATTATGGTCCGACACCGACTGAATTTATCAAGATCGTTGAAGATATGGAAGGAAAAGATTTGGAAAAAGTTCAGGACAGCTATTTCCAGTATCCTCAAACTAAATATTTACCCCTGCGGCCTCCGGATATGAGCAAGATTAACGTTAATGGAAATGAACAGAAGCTTATTGATGATGTTATAAATTCGCTTTCAGATATGAATGCAAAGCAAATAAGCGAATATTCTCATAATGATGTTCCTTGGCAGACAACGGAAGAAGGCGAAGTAATTGATTATGAATCCGTATTCTATCGTACGCCGCCCTATTCGGTGAGGGATTACAGTGACGATGATATTCAATGATATCCGCAAACTCGCTGAATTCGAAAAGGACTTCAAGAAGCTCGCCAAAAAGTTCAGAACTCTTGACGAAGATCTGGACGCCTTTATCACTAATCAGCTAAAGCTTACACATAAGAAAAACATCGATAATAAAGGTGTTGTTAGAATATCCGATCTCGGCATTGAACACCCCAAGATATATAAAGCTAAAAAGTTTGCCTGTAAGGCATTAAAAGGCAAAGGTGCCGCAAGCGGTATCCGGGTAATATATGCATATGATGAACAAAATGACATTATCGAGTTTATAGAAATTTATTATAAAGGCGACAAAGAAAATGAGGACAGAGAGAGGATTATAAGGTATTACGGGAAAGAGGATTTTGAGCTGTAATGGCATGGAATTACTTTAGTTGCGATGCGGGAATTTGTTCTTTTCGTGTCTTCTTCGGGAAACGTAGACTTTGTTGACAACTATTATTTTTTAGTATATAATTAAGTTGTAAACAAAAGGGTGAAATTGTGGATATAAAAAAGATGATTATTGAGGTTTTAGGCAAAAAACGGGAGGTGCGCGTCAGCGATATTGTAAGCAAAACCGGCTTTTCCCGCGCTTATATAAATCGGTTTTTCCAGGAATTGCGCGATGAGGGAAAGATTGTTCTGCTCGGAAAGGCGAACCGGGCGCGCTATGTATCGGCCACACAGACAAACCTGCGCCGCGCGATGGCGGATATTAAGAGTGTTCACCGCATATTAAATAATCAAAATCTTTTTGAAGATACGGTACTTAAAGACATAAAGAAGTCTACCGGTATTTTTAATGATGTTTCAGATAATGTTTCGCGTATTTTGGATTACGCGTTTACGGAAATGCTGAATAACGCGATAGAACATTCTCTTTCGAAAAAAATTGAGATAACGATGAAAAATGACGAAGAACATGCCGCTTTCATCGTTATGGATAAAGGCGTGGGGATTTTTAATAACATTATGGGGAAAAAAAAGCTGCGCAATGTGATGGAGGCAATCCAGGATCTTCTTAAGGGAAAACAAACGACTGCTCCGCAGGCGCACAGCGGAGAAGGCATTTTTTTTACTTCGAAAGCGGCGGATGTTTTTACCATAAAAAGCGGCCGGAAGAAAATTATTTTTAATAACCTGCTGGAGGATATTTTTATTCAAGACATTAAAGATGTTGCGGGAACAACGGTGATGTTTTCCATCAGCCGGGATTCGAAAAAACAATTAAGCGAGGTTTTTAAAGAGTATACGAATGATTTGTTTGAATTCAGCAAAACGAAGGTAACCGTGAAACTTTATAAGCTGGGCGACGATTATGTTTCCCGCTCTCAGGCGCGCCGGATTGTCAGCGGCCTGGATAAGTTCAGGACGATAGTTTTAGACTTTAAGCATATCAGTACGGTCGGGCAGGGATTTGCGGATGAGATATTCCGCGTATGGCAATCGCGTTATCCGCGGATAACGATTGATTTCATAAATGCCGATGAGAACGTAAACTTTATGATCAACCGGGCACTTGCCTGAATGAGTAAAAATCAGGTATAATTATCGAAGCAGATGATTAATTCAGTAATATTTTTGGGAATCACTAAAAGGAGGGAAACAATGAAAAGCCTCAGGAAAAATTTGGTTTGGTGCTTGGCGGGTTTTTTTATTCTAAGTTTTGCCGGATTAAGTTTCGGACAACAGGAGAAATTTTTTGAACAAAAGGCGGTCAAGACGATCGAGGGGCCAAAATGGGCGCCGGGTGAGATTGTCGTCAAATTTAAAAAAGGAGTTTCGGGCGACGTGATCCGGGAAATAAACCAGCGCCAGGGCTGTTCAGTCCTTTCCTTAAGTAAACGAGGCGGGTTTAAACGCCTCAGGATTCCAAGAAATAAAACCTTAGAAGAGATGGTCAGCGTATACAGCCGCAATCCAAATGTGGAATACGCTGAGCCGAATTTTATCGCTTCGGAATTGACCGTTCCCAATGATCCTTATTATTCTTTTCAGTGGAACTTTGATAATCCTCAGTATGGCGGTATTCACATGGAGTCAGCGTGGAATATTCAAACCGGCAATCCCGGTGTTATCGTGGCGGTGATTGATACGGGTGTAGCTTATGAAGATTATGGCAGAAAATATAAAAAGGCGCCGGACCTTGCCAATACCGCGTTTGTTCCTGGATATGATTTTGTTAATAATGACAGCCATCCCAATGATGACGAGGGCCATGGTACGCACGTCACCGGAACAATCGCCCAGAGCACGAACAACAATTTAGGAGTAGCGGGGGTGGCATTTAATACTTCCATTATGCCGATTAAGGTTCTTAACTCTGCCGGTTCAGGGACCTACGCGGATATTGCCGAGGGCATTTACTTTGCCGCGGATAACGGGGCTAACGTGATTAATATGAGTTTAGGGGGAACCAGCCCGGCGATTACCTTAGAGAATGCGCTTGCCTATGCTTATAATAAAAATGTCACGATTGTCTGTGCTGCGGGAAATGAGTACCAGAAGGGAAATTCACCTGCATACCCCGCTGCTTATGATGCCTATTGTATTGCGGTTGGCGCTACCAGATTTGACGAAACCAGATCTTATTATTCCAATACCGGCAGTTACTTGGATATTGCTGCGCCGGGCGGGGATTTAAACGTCGACCAGAACAATGATGGGTATGGTGATGGTGTGCTGCAGCAGACATTCGGCAGCACTTCTTCTGCTTTTGGCTATTATTTTTATCAAGGAACTTCTATGGCCGCGCCGCATGTCTCAGGGGTGGCTGCTTTGTTGATTGCCAATGGGACCACTGGACCGGCGAATATTAAGAAAGCACTGGAAGCAACGGCAGAAGATAAAGGCCCGGCAGGCTGGGACCAGGAATACGGCTGGGGAATTGTAAATGCCTATGCCGCGCTTAACTACACGGGAGAAAAGAGTTATGATGTTGCCGTCACCAATATATCTGTGCCGTCCTGGTGTCTTCAAGGTGATAAGGTTTCGGTAAAGGTCAGCGTGGCTAATCAAGGTGATGTTCCTGAATCATTTAGCGTTACTTTAACCGATACGAGAACCGGCACGATTATCGGGAATCAACCGATATCTTTATCCGCGAAAGCAACTGCGGATTTGACTTTTTCCTGGGACACCGCTGGTGCTTTAATCGGTGAGCATGATCTTCAGGCAACTGCGAGTTCTGTTTCCGGAGAAACGGAAACGGCGGACAATTCTCTGACAACGACAGTTACGGTTAAACTGCCGGTTCACGATGTCGCGGTTATTGCGATGAACGCTCCTTTTCAGGCATATCAAGGCGATATAATCTCAATCCCGGTAACCGTAGAGAACCAAGGCACCTACGCGGAAACAACACTCGTAAGTTTAACTGATACCAAAGATGGCGCATCGATTGGTTCTCAGTCCGTGTCCTTAAATCCCGGCGCTTTAACCACAGTCGTGTTTGACTGGAATACAGCTAATGCGTCTATTGGCGACCATATTCTTAAAGGAGAAGCGGGCGTAGTCACCGGAGAGACAGACATTGCTGATAATAGTACGCAGACTACGGTTACGATAAACGAGAAATCCGCTGCGATTATGCATGTGGCTGATATTGCCATGCGGCTGAGTACCAGGGCTGCGGGTAAAAATAGATTTACTAAAGCACTGGCAACAGTAACTGTTGTTGACGCAAACGGCAATCCGGAAGAAGGCGCAACCGTGTATGGTTCTTGGAGCAATGCCACTTCTGATACCGATACCGGCGTAACTGATACCGCGGGCAAAGTAACGCTGGAATCAAACGAAGTAAAGAATGCGCGAAACGGGACAACCTATGTGTTTAGCGTGGACAATATTGTTAAACCGGACTGCATTTACGAACCGGCCGGCAATGAAGAAACCAGTGATTCGATAACCGTCGTAAAGTAAAAAAGATGCTGAGCAAAAAATGCAAGAACCGGCGTTATTAGTTGCCGATAAAAACAATAAAATCTATGACATGCCCGGTTTCGCGGCATGCGGCATGGCCGGGAATGATTTATATGTATTAAAGGAAGAGGACCTTGTGCCTTTGCCGGAATGCGCGAGGCTGTTTTTTTTGCCGGACAGGCAGCCGATTGGTTTTGATATCCGGCAGAACAGGTTTCTGGAGATGGAAGGGTTTTATCCCTGCGCGGCCTTTGTAGCGCCCGGGTACACGCAGTTGTTTACCGCGGCTTACAGGGAAAAGCCAAAGGCAGGTATCTTACCCCTGTTTTCCTACGCGCCCCTGGCATGGTATAAAGGCAGGCTGCATGTGCCAGCCCTCAGGATAGACAGTCGTCGTGTGCATGACGCGAGGTTCATGGACATGGCGAAGGTAGAGAAAAAGATACAATCCTTCAAAGCTACGCAAAACCGTCTGATAATCCACCTGCGCAACTGCGCCTTAAATTATTGCTGTCCGAACGCGATTAATTTCTTCCTGGCAAGGTATGAATGCCCTTTGCCTGTATCACCGTTTTGCAACGCGCGGTGTATAGGCTGTATCTCGTATCAGCCCGAAGGTTCCTGCGCTTCTTCGCAACACAGGATAAGCTTTGTGCCGGAGCCGGAGGAGGTCGCGGAGGTGGCATTAACGCACCTCCGGCAGGTGCGCGGGGGAATAGTCAGTTTCGGACAGGGATGCGAGGGAGAGCCTTTGCTTGCCGCGGATACCATTCTCAAGGCCATAAAGATTATCCGAAAACAGACTCAAAAGGGAACGATCCACATGAATACGAACGCCAGCCTGGCGCTAGCAATGAAGGAATTATGCCTGGCGGGCCTGGACAGCATAAGGGTCAGCTTTAACAGCCTAAGAAAAGAGTATTACACGAGATATTATCAGCCTTCCGGGTATAAGTTTGATGATGTAATCGAATCCATCTTATGCGCCAGGAAGTATAAAAAATTTGTTTCCATAAATTACCTGGTTATGCCCGGGTTTACGGACGACGCGCAGGAGTATGAGCATCTGGTACGATTTATCCGCGGGACAAAGGTCGATATGATTCAGTGGCGTAACCTTAATTTTGACCCGCAGCTGTATTTTCGTGAATTAGGCATAAAACCGCAGGAGAAGAGGCAGCTCCTGGGGGTAAAGGCGGTGATTTGTGGTTTAAAAAAGATGTTTCCAAAATTGCGGCACGGGTATTTTAATGTTGCGATAACTAAAAAATCACCGGCAAATAAGTAAGTCTATGCAGGGAGGTAAAAGAGAATTAACCGCATTAACGCGGATAAAACGGGTAGGGGACGTAGCTTAAAGATTAAAAGTTATTGATGAGTGTATAACGTCAATTATTTTT
>JAHIOQ010000102.1 GCA_018895275.1 Candidatus Omnitrophota bacterium | reverse complement strand
CGGTAACTCAAAAAGCGCTTAAGGCCAAAGGCAGGATAACCCAAAGTTATAAGGCGAACCCGCGAGAGCTCATCTATGATTTCTCCGACCCCATTGAAGGCCTCGGGGGCGAACGGATAGGCGTAATTCGCATCGGGGTGCGGTCCGCGATTATTGATAAAGAAGTTTCCAGGATAAGAAACCGGGCTCTAGGGCTGGGGATAATCTTCATAATTATTGCCTGCGTATCAGTTTTCTTTTTATCCAATTTTACTATCCTGGTACCCATAAGAAACTTAATGCTTGGGGTTTCTAAAATCGGCAGAGGCGAGCTTGACAGGGGGATAGAATTAAAAACCAAAGACGAAATTGGTGAATTAGCCAAAGCCTTCAATAAAATGGCTGAGGATTTGAAAAAATCAACGGTTTCTGTTGAGGTGTTGCGTAATGAGCAAAAACGTTTTCGTGATATCGCGGAAAGCAGTGAGGAATGGATATGGGAAGTAGACATTAAAGGATGGTATATTTATAGCAGTCCGATGGTAGCGAAGATTCTGGGGTATAAGCCGCAAGAGATATATGGTAAATATTTTTATGATTTTTATCCTCCCGATGACCGGCAAGAGACAAGGGAAAAGGTATTTGCGGCCTTTTCCCGGGAGGAAATATCGCAAAACTTTTTAACCCGGAATATCCACAAAGACGGCCGCGTCGTTATGCTTGAGACCAGCAGTGTTCCGTTCATTGATAAAAACGGCAAACTAATCGGCTATAGGGGCAGTACCCGTGACATCACCGGGCGCAAAAAAATGGAGCAAGAACTAAAAGAAGCCAAAGACTATGCGGAACTTTTGTTTGAGTTGGTTCCCAGCGCTGTTTTCGTGGTGGATAAGAATCTCCGGGTTATCAGCTGGAATAAAAAAGCGCGAGAGATCACCGGCTATACGGTCGAAGAGGTTATCGGTAAGGAGTGTTTATTATTTGCGGTATCTCCCTGTAAGGATAAGTGCGGACTTTACGCGGATGATGTTAACAAACCGCTTATCGGGAAAGAATGCACGATTAAAACCAAGGATGGGCGGTTGCGTATTATTTCAAAAAATGCCGACGTATTGAAGGATGAGAACGGGGAGGTGTTTGGCGGTATTGAGAGTTTTGACGATATTACCGAACATAAGAAGGCGGAAGAAGAATTGAAAAGCGCTAAAGATGCCGCGGACGCGGCCAGCCGCGCTAAAAGCGATTTCCTTGCCAACATGAGCCACGAATTAAGAACACCCCTTAATGCCGTCATTGGTTTTTCAGAGGTGCTCAATGATGAGTATTTCGGCCCGCTTAATGATAAACAAAAGGAGTATATCAGGGATATCCGGGAAAGCGGCAATCATCTCTTATCCCTTATCAATAATATACTCGATCTTTCAAAAGTTGAGGCCGGGAAGATGGAGCTTGAATTAAGCGAGTTTGATTTGAAAATGACTCTTGAAGCCAGCCTTTCGATGATAAAAGAAAAGGCAATGAGGCACAATATAAGCATCTTTATAGATATCAAAGATGATTTAGGCGCAATATCTGCCGATGAGAGGAAGATCAAGCAGATTATGTATAATCTGTTATCAAATGCGGCGAAATTTACTCCTGAGGGCGGTAAAATCGGGATCGCGGCAAAAGACACGGGAAATAATGGAATTCTTATTACCGTGTGGGATACCGGTATCGGCATTGAAGAAAAAGACAAAAATAAGGTTTTTAGTGAGTTTGCGCAGATTGATTCAAGCTTATCCCGTAAATATAGCGGTACAGGATTGGGAATGCCGCTGGCAAAGAAACTCGTGGAACTTCACGGCGGAAAAATTTGGTTTGAAAGCGAAGGAGCGGGCAGGGGCTGCCGGTTCAGTTTTAGTTTACCCCGGGATATCCCGGAGAAGATTTTATATAGGAGTATAGAAAATAGAATTTCGGCGGCGCGAAAAGATAATAAAGAATTGTTTGTATTTATTATACATTTTGATAATTATTCAGAGATGGAAAAAGTAATCGCAGATGAAATGGCCCGCGGATTTGTCGAGAAGGCGCTGCAGGCCTGCAGGAATGCGGTAGAGTCCAAGGATTTGCTGATGCAACGGGGTAAAGATGAAATAGTTGCGCTATGTGAACACAGCACAAAAGATGCCGCTTCAGTGAGTATAAGGTTGAAAAAAGCAATAAAAAATTTTATTTTTGAAACGGAAAAAGATATAGATATAGATATAGATATAAATTTTTCCTATGGGTTTTCGAATTATCCTGATGATGGAAACAGCGCGGAAGATTTATTAGAAAAAGCCGCAAAGAACTTCATTAGAGAGAGAGATGAAAGATTGAAAAAGAACATAATGTTTGTTGACGACGATCCGGAGATAATAAGGGCATTGAAACTTTTTTTAGAGCATCTTGGATATAGTAATTTTACGGAGGCTTCCGATGGGGAGGAGGCGGTTCAGAAATTAAAAAGCGTAAGCCCTGATTTAATCATTCTTGATATTGTAATGCCCAAAATGAGCGGATATGAAGTTATCGGCAGGCTTAAAGCGGCCCCCGAGACGGAAAATATACCCATTTTGATTATTTCCGGCCAAGAGGTAGAAAGTGATAAGTTAAAAGGATACGTTACTAAAAGAGCTATCCCGATTTTGAGAAAACCGTTTAATCTGGAAGAGATTAAAAAAACGGTGAAGTATTTACTGTGATATAGTAATGGAGGAGAAACATTGATAAATGAAAAATAAACCTAAAATCTTAATTGTAGATGATGAGCCGATAAATATTAAACTATTGAGGGCAAATCTTATTTCCTACGGCTATGAGGTATTAAGCGCTTCAAACGGAGAAGAGACCTTAAAGATTGTTTCGGAAAATGATATAGATTTGATTCTGCTTGATGTTATGATGCCGGGCATCGACGGGTTTGAGGTAACAAAAAGGCTAAAGGCAGGGGAAAATACCCGCTTTATCCCCATTGTGCTGATTACGGCCTTAAAAGAAACCAGTGATAGAATAAAAGGGATAGAATCCGGGTGCGATGATTTTTTAAGTAAGCCGATTGATAGGCTGGAGTTAAAAGCAAGGCTCCAGTCTTTAGTTAAGATTAAGTCCTATTATGATTATATGCGCAACTATGAAAAAGGATTGGAAGTTGAGGTTGCCAGGCGGACTGCAGAATTACAGCAAGCGCTTAAAATAATAGAAGACGCTTCGCTTGAAACCATCTATCGGCTTTCCAAAGCTGCCGAGTATAGAGATGAGGAGACAGGCGCGCATATTCAGCGGATGAGCCATTATGCCGCTGCGGTTGCCCGGAGGATGGGGCTGGACGAAAGTACGGTAAAGTCTATTCTTTATGCGGCGCCGATGCATGATGCGGGCAAAATAGCGATTCCAGACAGTATCCTGCTGAAGCCGGGTAAGCTGGATACTGATGAATGGGAGATTATGAAGCAACATACGGTTATAGGCGCGGAAATATTGGAAGGCTCGGAGACGGAATTCATAAAATTAGCGGAAATTATTGCCTTAACCCACCATGAGAAATGGGACGGCAGCGGTTATCCTAAAGGACTTCGGGGTGCGCAAATCCCCTTAGCCGGGCGCATTGCCGCGATTGCCGATGTTTTTGATGCCCTGACATCGAGACGCCCTTACAAGGAGGCATTCTCAATAGAAAGCTCTTTTGATATCATTAGCGAAAGCCGGGGGATTCATTTTGACCCTGAGGTAACGGATGCATTTTTAGCTATACAAGATGAGATACTGATAATTAAGAATAGATATAAAGATCAAGGAGAAAGCAAATTATTTAAGATGGGAAGAAAAAATAATATTTAACAAGAGGCGCTGTAATTACGGCACAAGAAACAAATTGACTAATGTCAAAAGGAGGCGCAATGGGTAAAAGAACGCGAAAAAATTTAAAGATATTAATAGTGGATGATGATGAGAAGTCGCTTAAACTGTTGAAGGCAATATTAGAAATGGTGGGTTTTGAGCATATTATAGCGGCAAGTAATGGTAAGGAGT
>JAHIOQ010000101.1 GCA_018895275.1 Candidatus Omnitrophota bacterium | reverse complement strand
GTCCGTGCGGGAGAAAGAGATTCTCATTTTGCGCTATGGTCTGGACGACGGCACGTTTCGAACGCTTGAGGAAACGGCAAAGAATTTTAAGATCAGCCGGGAAAGGGTCAGACAGATTGAAAATAATGCGCTGAAAAAATTAAGGACATATATGAAGGAGGCGGATAAATGAAAAAAGCTGACATGCTCTCGCGGGTGATTCGTGATGTCCCGGATTTTCCTAAAAAAGGGATTATTTTCAAGGATATTACTACGCTTTTGCAGGATGCGGCGAGCTTTAAAACCGCAATTGACGTCTTGTATCAGCACTATAAAAAAGAGAAGATTGACAGTGTCGTCTGTGTTGAGGCGCGGGGCTTTATCCTGGGAGCGGCATTGGCCTATAAATTAAATGCCGGGCTTGTACTCGTGCGGAAAAAGGGAAAGCTTCCGTATAAGATCTACAGCATCACCTACGCGCTTGAATACGGTACAGATACGCTCCAGATACATAAGGACGCGGTTAAGAAAAACAGCCGTGTTTTGATTGTTGACGATGTCCTGGCAACCGGCGGCACGATTGCCGCGGTAAGCCGTTTGCTTAAAAAGTGCAAGGCAAATATCTGCGGTGTCGCGTTTTTAATTGAGTTGACGTTTCTTAACGGCCGAAAAAAACTGAAAGGCTATCCGGTGACGTCGATAATCAAGTATTAAACATTAAACAAAAAAATGGTTTTGTTTAAGAGAACACCGCTTAAAAACGGTGTTCTCTTTTTGGTGCGATTTTATACTTGAGAAAACAAACCATAACGACTACAATAATACATAATTATTGTTTTTAAAACTATTCCAAGTTTAGGAGCTATGGATAAAGAACGTCGCCTGGAAATAATAACGCAAATTGTGGTCTGGGGGCTGATTGCGTTATATGTGCTTTTTTTCAGCATCAACAGCTTCCTGCGGTATTACAGCTTTGATTACGATAATATGGATCTTGCCGCTTATAACCAGATTATCTGGAATATCGTGCATGGTTCTTTAGAGAGCTCTATCCTCGGCATTAATTTTCTCGGGCACCACGCGCATTTCATTTATCCTGATAGCCTTGTTTCTCACGGTGTCTTTAACCTCGGCGATTTGCCTCGGCCCGTATTTACCACTGGCCTACAGCCGCAACCGCATCACAAAAGATGCCTGGGATATGCAGCGGGAGCGTTTTACGCAGATGATTCCGCCGGAGGCAAGCGTCGTGTCCACATTTATGTTTTTACCGAGGCTTTCTTCGCGGGCAAACGCCGCTCTCTGGAGTATATCGATGAAATAGAAGAAACGGTTTGCGCCGGAGAAAAACAGCGGATGAAGACAATCGTCGTTCTTCCCGCGTACAATGCGGCAAAAACCCTGACGGCAACATACCGGGATATCCCGAAAGATCTCGTTGATGATATCATTCTTGAGCGCAAAAGGTAGAGATAAATATGCTGGATAAACATGAGATATTTTTTATCGCCAAAAGAGTCGTGGCCGTAATTGTCATAAGCGTTATTCTCGTAATTACCGTGCCGCGAATTCTACGGTTCAACGAAGTTTTTACGCTGAGAATAAAGGAATTTATAGCGCAGTTTTTTTTAAGCACGGTTTCTATAATAGAAAAAGGGCCTCAGGAGAAAAATAAATATATTGTCGAGGATATCAAGCAAAACGAGATGATATTTACAAGAAATTTTCTCACCGGAATTCATGACGATGACCTTTATGTCGCGCTTCGCTGCGGCGAGTTTCTCATCGGCGTATCCCCGCATAAGATCGAATTGCTGCGCCGGATGGGCTTTCTTTATTATTTAAAAGGAGATTTTGAGAAGGCAAAGGGATACTATCGAAAGGTAGTGGATGAAGTATCAAGCCGGGATATGACGTTTGTGCGTATACGAAAAATCGGCGATACCTTCAGCCTGCGCAGAAGTCTGCTGGAATTAGCGGCTTTGTATAGCGAAGAGGATGATACGAAACAAATGATGGATTACTACAAGAAATATATCAAAGTCTCTTTTCCGGAGGCTGTCTTCCTGGAGATGTCAAATGAAGGATTTGATGCGCAAAAGGTAAAGCTGGATATTTACTCGGGACTCTGCGGCGACGGTAACTTTTCCTACCGCAAGGCGATTGAACGGCTGGAACAATTCCGTAACGAAAACCCAACAAATACGCTTGTAATATACGCGCTGGGAAAGGCCAATTTTGGGCTGATTAACCTGCTCTCTTTTGAGAACGCTACGCTTTTTCAAGGGTATCTAAGCGACGCGGAATCTTATTTTAAGAGGTCTTTGGAGCGGAACCCTGATTATGAAGCGGTGGAAATCCGCAAGGACCTGGAAAAAATCGAGGTGATTAAGATTAAATTTAAGGCGTTTAAGGATAATTCCGAAAGGTGAAGCGTACTGCTGCCGGGACCCTAGTTGCGGTAATTTTTTTATTTTTTGCTTGCATTAAACTTCTTGTTATGTTATATATTATTTGTTTCCCTGCAGTGCTCGTAATATCCGGTAGATTTGTGAACCAACAAGTCTATAATAGGGAGCCTGACTTCTAGCAGCCTTCGGGCTATTAGAGAGGGCACCCACCTGGCAAAACTGGGTTCAAGATTGGCGGATGGTTACGGCAGTTAGCGGGGAATTTTTTTTAATCTCCCTGCGCTGCTGGCTTTTGCGGATGATGCAGGAAAAAAACCGGATTTATTCCGGGACCGGCAAGAGATTCTCAAAACCGCTTTTTGATTTCCCCTTGATAAAATTGCCTGATTATGCTATATTAACACTACTATTAATTCCCCCTGCCAAAGACTGTGCCAGGGGATTTTTTTGACGATGGAAACCACGTGAAACTGTTTATGGAAACAAAGAATGATCTTTTTGAAGAAAAAGGGGATAAGGGGAATATTCGGGCGGCAGGGGATATGCCGCTTGCCGCGCGGATGCGGCCGCGCCTGCTCGAGGAATTTGTCGGACAAAAACATATCCTGGGAGAGGGTAAATTACTGCGCCGGCTTATTGATTCAGACCGGATTGCCTCGCTGATTCTTTATGGAGCTCCCGGGACGGGCAAGAGCGCCCTGGCTTCGGTTATCAGTTCGCTTACTAAGTCAAAATTCGATTCGATACATGCCGCTAGCGCGGGCGTCAAAGAGGTAAAAGCGCTCCTGGAAGCGGCCAAAAAAAGAAAAGAATCTACCGGAAAAAAAACGATTCTTTTTATCGATGAGATCCACCGCTTCAGTAAGTCACAACAGGATATCTTGATTCATGATGTAGAGCACGGGAACGTCGTGCTTATCGGCGCGACAACACATAACCCTTTTTTTTATATTATTCCCGCTTTAATATCGCGCTCCCATGTTTTTGAGTTTAGGCCGCATTTGGAAGATGATATCGTTTTTATTTTAAACCGGGCCTTGCGGGATACGCTTAGAGGCATGGGTACGGTTCCGGTTGTTGCCGAAGCAGAGGCCGTAGCGCATATCGCGCGTGTTAGTGACGGAGACGCGCGCCGGGCTTTAAATGCCCTGGAGGTGGGGATATTGACTACGCCGCCGCAGAGCGACGGAAAGATTTATTTTACGAAAGCGGTTGCCGAGGAGTCTATCCAAAAAAAGATTGTCCGCTATGACCGCGATGGAGACGATCATTATGATGCGATATCCGCGTTTATTAAAAGCATGCGCGGAACGGATCCGGATGCGGCGTTGTATTGGCTGGCAAAAATGCTCTATGCCGGAGAAGAGCCGCGGTTTATCGCCCGCCGGATTATTATTTGCGCCGCGGAAGACGTGGGGAATGCCGACCCGCAGGCGTTGGTTGTGGCCAATGCCGCTTTGCAGGCAGCGGAGTTTGTCGGCATGCCTGAAGCGCGCATCCTGCTGGCGCAGGCTGCTGTTTATGTGGCATGCGCGCCGAAAAGCAATGCCTCGTATATGGGGCTGGAAAAGGCTGCTGCGGACGTTAATAATGAGTCTGCCGAGGAAGTTCCGGAACATTTAAAAGATGCCTCATATCAGGGCGCCAAGATATTAGGGCATGGGCAGGATTATGAATACGCGCATAAGGGCCCGGAACATTACGTGAAGCAGGAATACGTCAAAAAAAACAGAAAATATTATTATCCTACTGATTTAGGATATGAAAAAAGGATAGCGGAATGGTTAGAACATTTAAAGAAAGAATAAGACATTATTTATATTCCATTGCAAAAGATGAACGCAAGGATTATATCAGCCGCTTCATTGGATATATACTGCTTTTTTTGTCGCTTATTTATTCCCGGGTGCTTACCTTGAGGTTCTTTTTATTTAAAGCTATGGCCGGCCGGAATTATTCAAAACCGGATGATGTTAAGGTGATTAGTGTCGGTAATATCACGCTCGGCGGCACGGGAAAAACCCCCCTCGTGGAGCGGATAGTAGAGTATCTTTTAGCCCATAACCGTAAAGTAGCGATTATCAGCCGCGGCTACAAAGGCACGGGCACGGCAAGCGGAACTATTGCCGATGAGCCGGAAATGCTTAAAAAAAGATTTCCTTCGGTTCCCGTGATTATCAATCCGGACCGGCGAAAAGCCGTGTTGGAGGCGCGGAAAAACTTTGGCTGTGAATATGCGATACTGGACGATGCCTTTCAAAACCTTGGGATTGTAAAGGCATTGGATATTGTATGCATCAATGCCGTGAATCCGTTCGGCAACCGCCGGCTCCTGCCGCGCGGGATAATGCGCGTGCCGTTTCTATATTTGCGGAATGCCGATATCTGCGTGCTTACGCATGTTGATAGGGTGCGGGATAGTAACGGTATTGTTGATACTATCCGTAAGATGAATAAACAGGCGCTGGTGTGTACCGGCAGGCATGTAGCGCAGGCGCTTTTAGAGCTGCGTGAGGGTAAGGAAAAACCGCTTTCGAGTCTTCTGGGGAAGAGAGTGTCTTTGCTATGCGGTATTGCCGCCCCGAAGGGATTCGAAGAAACGGTATACAGGCTGGGAGCGGATATCGTCCTGCGTTTTTATTTTGATGACCATCATTTTTTTACGCAGGAAGAATTGGACGCAGTTTTCCGGCAATGCCGCAGCCAATCCATAACTACGATTATTACAACCGCAAAGGATCAACCGCGGCTTCTTTCTCTCGGTTATAATTTCCCTCCGGAATTTGAGGTCTTAGTCCTGCAGGTAAAGCTGGAATTGGAGAATAATGAAACAGAATTTTATAATCGAATACATAATTTATTTTCCGCTTAGTATCGTTATCCTGCTTTCCCGGGTTTTGCCGGTAAATTTAATGCTTAAACTCGGCAGAATGCTCGGCACGGGGGCATATCATCTTTTGCGGAAGCGGCGCACGGTGGCCCTGGCTAATCTTAAGGCCGCGTTTGGCAGTAAATACGATGATAAGCAACGCCGAAAAATTGTCAGGAAGGTATTTGAGAATCTAGCGCTTAATTTTACGGAGCTTTTACTCGTGCCCCGTTTTGATAAGAGATATTTTGATACCCATGTTCATCTTGAGCATATGGAACGCGTGGATGAGGCGCTCTCGCAAAATAGAGGAATAATTTTTTTGACGGCGCATTTCGGCAACTGGGAGATTTCCTCGATTACCGCGGCTTTATACGGCTACAAAATGTTTGTGCTCGGCAGAGAGCAGAAACCGCTTTTCTTAAACGAATTGATCAACCGGCACAGGGCGAAAACCGGGTGCCGGCCGATCAACAAGGGGATGATCATACGGGAAATGGTCAAAAGTCTTAAGGAAAACGGCATTATCGGCATGCTTGGGGATCAGAGCGGTCGAACGGGAAACCAAATGGATTTTTTCGGACGGCCGGTGTTTATGGCCGAGGGAGCATTCCGCATCGCCGCAAAGACTGGAGCAGTTATTCTGCCGGCATTTGCCTTGAGAAAGGGCTTGAATTTTCATTATATAGAAGTTGAAAAATCTCTCTTAGACGGGCGAAAGCAACCAACGGAGAAGGAAATAGAAGGAGCGATGATGGGGTATCGCGATTTGCTGATGCGGCATATCAGCGCACATCCGGAACAGTGGATGTGGGTTAATAAGCGCTGGAAATATTCTAAAGCGCGCGCGGTTTTGCTTCTCAGCGACGGAAAACTCGGGCATGAGCGCCAGATGCAGGCAGTTGCCGGTTCCATAGAAAAGCAGTGCCAAAGCGCTTTTAAGCAGGAAACGGTTGGATTGGAATTTAAAAACGTGTTTTCACGCGGAATGTTAACCGGAATTGTTTTTCTTTTCGGCAGGTTTATTCGTAATCCGTTGCCGTATCTGCGGCTGGTGTTGAAGCCGTGTTCTTACGCGAAACTGGAGAATACCTACGCTGATGTTATTATTTGTGCCGGTGCGTCTACAAGAGCGGCGGCCTTGCTTTTGGCAAAAGAAAATGTGGCAAAGACGGTTAGTGTTATGAAGCCGGTGCCTTTTTCCGAAAGGCTGTTTAATTTGTCGCTTGTCCCCGCACACGATCTGCGGCAGCCGCGTCCCGGAGTGGTGATAACGCAAGGGGCATTGAATCTCATCAGCCCGGAATATCTTGAGGCACAGGCACGCTGCCTGAAAGAAAACATCGGCATTAAAAACGGCTTGAAAATCGGCATTTTGATCGGCGGCGATTCAAAATATTACACATTGACGCGTGCCGCGGTGGAAAAGCTTGTTGCGCAGGTGAAGAAATTTTGCGGAGAATTTGACGCCCAATTGTTAATGACGACTTCCCGCCGTACAGCGCCGGATATCGATGATTTTTTGCGCCGGGAATTCGGCGCTTACAAGGCCTGTGTGTTTAAAGTATTTCCGAATGAGCATAATGTCGATTATTCCGTGGGTGGAATTCTCGGGCTTAGTTCCGCGGTGATTGTGACCGGAGAAAGCATTTCCATGGTTTCCGAAGTGGCTAGCGCAGGAGTATATCCGATCGTTTTATCTTTGGATAAGTCCGGCAAAAAGCAAAACGTCAAACATGAGTTATTCTTGAAGGAATTGCATAGTGCTAATAAAATAAGGCTAGTATCTATGGATGAGATCTATGCGGAATTGGTTCGGTTCAAAAATAATCCGGGAGCTCTGAAAAAACTTAATGACCGGGAAAAACTGGATGCGGCGATTAGG
Organism: Candidatus Omnitrophota bacterium; assembly: GCA_018895275.1. GTDB lineage: Bacteria > Omnitrophota > Gorgyraeia > B26-G9 > B26-G9 > JAHIOQ01. The sequence continues at coordinate 5,177 of JAHIOQ010000101.1, read as the reverse complement.
GAGAAAATTCTTTAGATGAATATTTTACAAATATTACCGGAATTAGAAAGTGGCGGCGTAGAAACCGGAACCGTGGATTTAGCGTGTGCGCTTGCGCAGAAGGGGCATGCCGCATTTGTCATTTCCGCCGGCGGCCGCCTTGTTGAAAAGCTTACGCGTTCGAGGGTAAGGCATATCTGCCTGCCGGTGCATAAAAAATCTCTTTTATCCGTATTATCCTGCGCGCGAAAAGTCAGGGCGATTATTCGCCGCGAAAAAATAGATATCGTGCATGCGCGCAGCCGCGTTCCGGCCTGGATTGCCTTTTTTGCCTGTCGCGGAACAAAAGCGGCATTTATTACAACCTGCCATGGATATTACAGCGAGCATTTTTTCAGCAGGATAATGGGATGGGGTAAAATAGTGATTGTTATCAGTCAGATAATCGGCCGGCATATGATTAATGATTTTCATGTGCAAAAAGAAAAAATCCGCCTGATATACCGCGGTGTTGATTTAAACCTTTTTCCGTTTCGCGGAAAGCCGGCCATGGAAGAGCCGGACAAAAAGCTCATAGGTATTGTCGGGAGGATCGTCCCTTTGAAAGGGCATATTCATTTTATAAAATCACTGCCGACGATTCTGCATGAATTTCCCGGGGCGAAGGCGTTGATTATCGGCGGTGCGCCGCAGGAACGCCGGGATTATTATCAAGAAGTTACCAGGCTGGTAGAAGGCCTTAATCTTGCGGATAAGGTTGAATTCCTGGGGACGGTTGATGACGTTGCCGCGGCCTTAAGGCGGCTTGATGTTTTGGTAATGTCCACGACTACGGAAGAGGCCTTTGGCCGCGTGATAATTGAGGCCGGTGCCGTGGGAGTGCCGGTTGTCGCTACCAAGGTCGGCGGCGTAGTTGAAATAATTGAACATGAGGAAGACGGGCTGCTCGTCGAGCCGGCACAGCCTTTTGAATTGGCGCAGGCGGTAATCAGGTTATTCAGGAATAAACCGCTGTCTGAGCGGTGCGTGCATAATTTAAGAAAAAAAGTGGAGGCGCAGTTTTCCCTGTCTTCGCTGGTAAACAAGACAATCGCTGTTTATAACGAAGCATTACGCAACAAGCAGCTTCTCGTAATAAAATTCGGTGCGTTCGGGGACGTAATTCTAATAGGCCCGTCGTTAAAGGCCCTGCGTGGCCGTTTCCCGGACGCGCATATCAGCGTTATGGTTCGGGATGAGTACAAAGATGTGCTTCAGATGTGTCCGTATATCGATGATATTATCATATTCAAAAAAAAGGGGCTGCCCGGCTGTCTAAAACATATTTCTGAGTTACGCCGGAAAAGGTTTGATATAGCGGTTGACTTTCAGAATAATAATATCAGTCATGTCCTTGCTTTTGCCGCCGGGATAGCTGAACGTTACGGTTATGTAAACAAAAAAATGGGCTTTTTGCTGAACAAGGGAATTTTTGATAGAAGCGCCGGGGATCCGGTAACACACCAATTCCGGATATTAGAACAGCTGGGGATTGAGCCGGCGAACAAGCGCCTGGAGATGTGGATTAGCGCGCATGACCGTGGGTATGTAGATGATTTTCTAAAGGAAAATTGGCATAGTGATAATCAGCCGCTTATAGGCATAAATGCCTTGGCCAGCCGCCGCTGGCAGACTAAGGTATGGTCTGCCGATTCGTACGCACGGGTCGCGGATGCGGTTGCCGGACAGTTTAATGCAAGGGTTGTTTTTACCGGTACACAGGGCGATGCGGCAATAATAGATAGAATTATCAGCCGTACCCGCTGCCGGCCGATTAATGCTGCGGGCAGGACATCGCCGCTGCAGTTGGCTGCGCTTATCGAAAGGTGCGCTGTTTTACTGACAATTGACAGCGCGCCGATGCATATGGCCGCGGCTTTGGGTACGCCGTTCGTGGCGATGTTCGGGCCGACGGACCCGAAGCGCCATTTGCCATATGCGCAAAAATGTGTTTTAATATGTAAGGATTTGAAGTGTGCTCCGTGCTATAGCCCCAAATGTTTTCGGAAAAACTGTATGCGGGAAATTACCGTAGAGGAAGTCATGCTGGCGATGAGGTCATTGCTGGGAGAAAAGGTTCATAAAAATTAATGAAGGTTTTGCTTTTAACCACACACCTGGATTACGGCGGAATTAGTTCCTACACTGTTTCGCTTGCCGACGCATTGGCTAAAAGAAACCACGCCGTGGTTTGCGCATCGTCCGGAGGCGACCTTGTCGGCCAGTTGGAAAAGAACGGGATTTCACCTGTTTATATCCCGATCAAAACCAAGTCGGAATTAAATCCGGCGATTTTGTTTTCTGCGGCGAAACTCACGCATTTTGTAAAAAAAGAAAAGATTGATATTATTCATGCGCAGACACGCGTAACACAGGTGCTGGCGCAATATCTCAACAATGCTACGCGTGTGCCGTTTGTGTCTACCTGTCACGGTTTTTTTCGTCAGAATATCGGACGGCAATTGTTTCCGTGCTGGGGTAAAAAGGTGATTGCCATCAGCGATGCGGTAAAGAAACATCTTATGATTGATTTTTATCTGCCGGAAAATAAAATAGCTTTGATTCCAAACGGGATCGATTTTTCCCGCTTTCGTATTTCGCCCAAAAGATATGATGTCAATTATGCGGACCGGACCGTCGGCATTATTGCCCGCCTTTCAACCGTCAAAGGCCATAAATATCTGATAGAGGCGATGTCGCAGGCGCTTAAGGAATTCTCGGACGCGCGCCTTTTTATTTTCGGCCAGGGAAAAATCAAATACGAGTTGATCGGGCTGGCGGAAAAGTTAAATATTCAGGATAAAGTTTATTTTCTGCCTTCGGTTGCCAATCCGGCGGAGGTATTGCAGGAAATTGATATCTTTGTGATGCCTTCTTTGCAGGAAGGTTTGGGGCTGTCTATCCTGGAAGCTAATGCGTGCGGTATTCCGGTAATTGCTTCGAATGTGGGCGGGATTCCTACGATCGTTAAGCATGACGTTACGGGATTGCTTGTCCCGCCGAAAGAACCTTCGGCGCTTGCCGCGGCGATAATGAAGGTTATGGAAAATAAAGAACTGGCAATGCGGCTGGGGAAAAGGGCGAGAGAGGAAGTGGAGCAGAGGTTTAGCATACCGGTTATGACCGAAAAAGTTGAATCGGTATATAAAGAGGTTTTGGGCCTATGAAAAGAAAAAAAGTATTAATTTCGCTGCTGGTTGCCGCGGTTGTTGTTTGCGCAGTATGTCTGCATAATGTGTACACTGTTCCGGTGCTTATGTACCATCATATCGGAAACGGTGCCGATAAATCACGCCTGGTCGTTTCACCGGAAAGCTTTGAGCGCCAGATGCGTTTTCTTACTTATTTTGGCTATCGGTTTTTGACCCTGGATGAGTACGTGGCCATGCTGAAAGAAAATAAAAAGCCGCGAGGCAGAGCGGTAGTGATTACTTTTGACGATGGATATGAAGATAACTATCTATATGCCTACCCGGTGTTGTTGAAACAGTCGATCCCTGCGACAATCTTTATCGTAGTCGATTGGATCGGGCAAAAGGATATAATGGAATGGAAACAGGTGAAAGAGCTATCGGACAGCAGCTTAATTGAAATCGGCAGCCACACTATGTCGCATCGCGAATTGACAAAAATACCGAAACCGCAGGTTATCAGCGAACTGCGCCAATCCAAAGAAATATTGGAATCCAAGCTAAAAAAAGAAGTACGTTATTTTTGTTATCCGTGCGGCATGTTCGATCTTTTTATTAAAGAAATGGTTAATTTTTCCGGATACCGCGGCGCATGCGCGACGCATCCCGGAAAAATTACGGCCTTGAATGATGAATTTGCCATGCGCCGCATTCGTATTTCCCGGTCTGCGGATAATCTTTTTGTGTTCTGGGCGCAGGTTTCCGGCTACTACACGTTTTTCCGGGACCGACGGCTGTTCGATAGTCTCTAAGGAAATAAAAGAATAATAATCACACGGAGGCACAGAGAATGACGGAATATGTTGTTTGCCACAAAGGCACTAAGGTACGAAGGGAATAGATATTTTTGACAGAACAGCCTGAACTCACAGGATAAGAGATGAAGAAAAAAATACTTGTGATTAACGTCAACTGGATTGGAGACGTAATCTTTTCCGTGCCGGCAGTTAAAGCGCTGCGCAGGCATTATCCCGAGGCGCATATTGCCTGCCTGGTGATTGCGCGCTGCGAGGAAGTTTTAAAAGAAAATCCGTACATCAATGAAATTATTGTCTATGATGAACGCGGCAAACACCGTTCCTTGTGGGCAAAAGTGCGCTTTATTCGTTACCTGAGGAAGAAGAGGTTTGACGAAGCATATATCCTGCATCCGGCCCTGAAACGTGCGCTGATCGGCTTTTTGGCGGGAATACCGAAACGCATCGGATATAATACCAAGCGGAGATCTTTTCTGCTGACTACCGCAGTACCGCCGCCGGATGTCCTGCTGCATAAAGTGGATTACTTTTTGTACTTACTGGCAGCCTGCGGCATAGAGAGCAGGGATCGGACTTGCGAATTCTTTTTAAGTAGTGAGGATATCGCCGCAGCAGAGCGGATTCTGGATGAAGCCGGGATTAAAGGGGCTGGGTTTGTTATCCTAAATCCCGGGGGGAATTGGCGTTTGAAGCGCTGGCCGGCAATAAACTTCGCCCGATTAGCGGATTGTTTGATAGAGCAAAACAAGGCAAAAATTATTATTGCCGGAGCCAGGAAAGATCAGGGAGTGGCGCAGGAAATAACGTCCAATATGAAACATAAGCCGGTATTGGTTACCGGTACGACATCATTGCATGAACTGGGAGCATTGATGAAGAAAGCGCTTTGTGTGGTTACGGCTGATTCCGGTCCGATGCATATTTCCGCGGCGGTTGGAGCGAATACCATTGCGCTTTTCGGCCCTACGTCGTCACGGCTGACGGGCCCGTTAGGCAAAGGTAATACGGTTATTCTGCAAAAGAATGTTGATTGTGAAATTCCATGTTACGACTCCGATTGCGCTAATAACCGCTGCATGCTGGAGATAACCGTTGATGAAGTGTATCAAGAAACATGTAAATTCCTGAGGTAAATAATGGCAACCCGGAAGAAATTAATAATATTTTTAATTTGTTTTTTTATAGTCCAGACGTGCGGCTGTGCAAGCCT
>JAHIOQ010000100.1 GCA_018895275.1 Candidatus Omnitrophota bacterium | reverse complement strand
ATATCTTCTTTTATTTTGTCAACCGCATCACGTAAGGGCGCGCTGCTTATCTGCCGCTCCAATACTGCCAAACTACGCAAAAGCGGGACACCGGCATTAAGCAGAGTACCGAGCTGGCGGGCAAAGATACACAAATCATCATTTTTAACCCGGTGTGATAGTATTGCTTTCTGGGAAATTTTAAAAGAAGACTTGGTTATTTTTGATTTGACGACTATTTGCTCTACTGAAGTTATCAATAAACCGCGGCGCTGCAGAATTTCAATAACTTCATTCTGCCCCTCCGCAATCATTGTACCTTGAACAAGATTACCCTCTTGATCTCGAGCTTTATACAAAAAATCAGACATAGATTTTACAAATGCTCCAAACTACCTGCCAATACCAACCGCGTAATCTAAATCATACTTAAATAGACATATCCCCTACTTAAACTATACCATATCACTTACTTAAAAGGAAGGATGTATTTAACTTTATTAGTCAGAAACAGTAACGGCAATAACTTCTTCAAGTGTAGTTAATCCCAACTTCATCTTTTCCAAACCGCATTTATACAAACTACGCATTCCCGTCTCTTCTGCTCTTTTTCTGATTTCATCACTTGATTTGCGATAATAAATCATATTGCGGATTTCTTCGTTTATCGACAGCAACTCAAAGATTCCCAGACGGCCTTTGAAACCGGTAAAACGGCATTTTTCACACCCTTTTGACTCAAACACAGGACCGGTGATTCCTAATTCCTTAAACCTGATATCCGGTTTTTTTATTTCCTCTTTACAGTCTTCACAAAGCCGGCGAATCAATCTCTGCGCAATCACTAAGCGCAATGCCGAAACCAGCAAAAACGGCTCGATCCCGATATCCATAATTCGCGTAACCGCGGTCGGCGCATCATTAGTATGCAGCGTACTTAATACCAAATGCCCCGTCAAGGCAGCACGGATACACATCTGGGCTGTTTCCAAATCTCTAACCTCTCCAACCATCATAATATCCGGGTCCTGACGCAAGAACGAGCGCAGGGAATTCGCAAAGTTTAACCCGATAAGCGGTTTAACCTGCACCTGATTTATTCCGTCCAGTTTATATTCAACCGGATCTTCTATGGTAATAATATTTTTACGCGGAGTCTTAATCGTATTAAGGATCGTATACAATGTGGTCGACTTACCAGATCCCGTAGGACCGGTCGAAAAAATCATGCCGAACGGTTTATAAATTTCCGATTTAAGAATATTCAAATCATAGCTATCAAAGCCAAGGTAATCAAATACAAGCGGTAATCTCGCCTGATCCAATAGTCGCATAACCATTTTTTCGCCGAACACAGTGGGAATGCTTGAGGCACGCACATCTATAATCTTATCCCCATAAGCAATGGAAAACCCCCCGTCCTGGGGAAGCCGGCGTTCGGCAATATCCATTTTTGCCAAAATTTTCATGCGGGAAATAATCGCAAAATACATCTTTGGATCCGGAGGGTTTGCTTCATAAAGAACTCCATCAATACGATAACGCAAACCAACCCTGGTTTCAAAGTGTTCCAAATGAATATCCGAAGCGCCTTGCTCTATAGCGTCGAGCAGGATCAAGTCGCAAAATTTTACTATGGGCGCAGCCTCTGATTCCGTAAATACATCACGCACGTCAACTTTCTGTTCCCTGGTAGTTTCCGTATCCATTAAAATAAATTGTTCCTGGATAGACTTCTTCTTCATATCTTTGCTGTGATAGAAACTATTCAGGGCAATATTAATATCCGTCTCTGTGGTAACTACAACATTCACGTCGGCTCCGGTCATCTTCATAATATCATCAATCGTTATCAAATCTAAAGGATCGACCATTGCCACGGTCATTGTGTTAAGATGTTTTGAAAGTGGTAATATTTTCTTAAAACGGGCATAATCCTGCGGTATCAACTTTTCCAATCCTTGGTGAAGATTCGGACGTAGAAGTCCCTTTTCCAGAGAAGCATGCAGCACTCCCAGCTGTTTGGAAAGAGCGCCGGCAATATCTTTTTCCGTTACAAATTCCTTCTTAATGAGGACTTCTCCCAGTTTACCTCCACTTTTTTCCTGTTCCTGAAGCGCAAACCCTAACTGCTCCTCCGTAACCAATCCCTGTTTAACAAGGATATCCCCCAGTTTTAAATTTGATTTAATCATCTCAGCTTATACTTTCTATTTAACTAAATCGACAACCCCAAGGCTTGAACTTTTAAGCGTAAGATCAAGTTTTAAATCCACCATATCTTCCTGTTCTCTAAACGGAAGATCCTTTTTGCCGCTAATTGCCGCGGGGACTGCCGGTACAGATTCAGCTTGTTTGCGGCCTTCTTTTAAATCAGGCTGTTCTGCTTTCTTTTCCACAGGCTGCTGTTCCCTGCCGGCTGCCGGCAACTCCGGCTGGCCTTGAATCATCATTTCAACTTTTTCCGTGGGATTAACAATCCGCGGCGTAATAAATATTAAAAGTTCTTTATCCACTCTGTCCGTAGAACTATGCCTGAATAAAGCGCCGAATAACGGAATATCGCCGAGCCAGGGTATTTTCGTTTTAGTTTCCTCATCCTCCGTGGTAATGAACCCCCCTACCGCTATAGTTTCTCCGTCACCGGCCATAACAACCGTACGCATGCTTCGTTTTTGCGGATCAATGAATTTCGTACCGGTACTATCCGCAAAAACAGAATTCGTCGGCCGGGAAATCGACGGCTCAATCAGCATAGAGACAAACCCCTCTTCAATATTTATAAGCGGCACCAAGCGTAAAATTGTTCCAACTTCCATTCTTTCCACTCGCGTCTTTGTAATACCCGTTGTATTATCAATCGTAGTTATAAGAGACACGATTTTATCTTCGGTTATTTTTATTTCCGCCCATTCTCTATCCTGGCAGAGGATACGCGGCTTCGCAAGGAATTTTGTGTTCGTATCCGTTTGCAGCATATTTAATATCCAAGTTAACGAGGTTGATGAAATAAGCCCGTATTGGAATACCGCGCCAGAAAGCGGGCTACCTCGAGCTTGGTTTTCGCTTCCCCAGCTGGTATAATCCTCCCAAGGGGTAAAAGGAATAGGAGTAATTCTCGCCGGCCCCTGATATTTGAGCATTTCTTCGCTCCATTTTACCCCCAATTTTTTCAAAAAATTACTCGTAGTTTCAATAAGCTCAACCTCAATCATCACCTCAGGAATAGGCTTGTCTATCTCGCTAATAACCTGATCAATTAATTTAAAGCGGTCAGGAACATCAGTAATGACAAATAAATTACCATGAGACGTGATAACACCAAATTGGCTTAACAATGGTTTAAGAATGTCTGACCAGCCGGACTCTTTACTTTTACTGTCTTTTGGTTTGTCGCCGGACAATGATTTCGCCGACATACTTCCGTAATAATAGCGCATTTTATAAACCCGGGTTATGGTAGCAATAGGCGGTGTGGGTTTTGCCTTGACAATGAGAATATTACTGTTAGGGGACTGCTCCATGCCAAGGTTATTAGCTTGCAACAATGTCCTCAATGCGTCCTCGACCAGCACATCACTCATATAAAGCGTTATTTTTTTATCCTCAATATCCTTAGTCGCGACAAAGTTCAATCCGGACTGTTGGGAGAAGACCTTCAACACATCCTTTAAATCCGCATCCTTAAAATCAAGCGAAACAACCCCCTGATCCTGTTCCTCTGCCGTAACGACATCATCTTCCATCTCATATCGCGTTTGGGCAAACAATTCGCCCTTTTGCACAATAAACACACTTAACATCAAACACAACCACAACACGAGAAACCGCCATGAAATCCTTTTCATATCTAACTCCTTATCTTTTTTTCTTTACACCTTTTTTACCTGGAGCATGCTGCATTTTTATCGTATATTCTCTGCCTTTAAAAAACAAAATCATACCGTCTCTTATAATTTCCTTTATCTCAAATTCTCCGATAAAATCCCCCACATTCATAACTGCATCATTAGCAATCACTTGCGGCGTTCTCTTGTTCCAGATTATACCCTGTATATCAACCCGAGGAAGTTTTACGTCAACCTCCCTGCTGTTTGGATCAACCTTATCACCCTTTAAAATTTTAACCAGGTTAGGCGGAATATCAAAGGGATCCCGTTTTGCATCAAAACCGGTATATTTAACTTCTCTTTTTACTACAATATCCGATTCCTTCAACGCAGCCGTATCTGCCTTCTTTTTCGGAACACTTTTAACCGGGGGCTTTGCGGATTTTGATGTTTTTTTCGCCGGCGCAGCCTCCGCTATTGGGTTCCCGCAGAAAAATATTAATATAATTAATAAAAAAAGAAATACCGGCCTACGCATCATTTCTCCAAAATAGTATCCGTTAGGTACATGGTGCTGGAATTAATCTTTGCAAATACCCGCGGGTCCTCAATATTTTCTTTATCAACCTGATTGACGATTTCTATTTTTTCAATAATAATAAACAAATCTGCGCCTTCAAGTTTACTGATAAACAGACCCAACTCATGATACTTTGTATCAACCTCTATACCCACATTCAATTTGACAAACTCCGGATGTTTCTCCATAGGCAAAGCGGAAATTGAGCGTAATTTCATATTCATCTGCCCGGCTATCTTGGCAATTTCCGCCAAAAAACGCGAACTCTCCTGAACGGTTTTTATTTCCCCGCGCACTTTCTGCAACAGATTCAACTGCCTGCCCACCCTGTTTTCCAGAACAACGCGCTCCCGTTCGACTTTACATTTTTTGATCTTATCCAGCGTCTTCCCGTACATCAAACGGCCGCCCCAATAAAACAAAACAATGAAAACAAGCACTGCCACGATGAACGCTTTTTGAATTTCTCTGGGAATAATCTTTTTAATCATCAGATAACCTTAGTCTCCATTAAAACGATGCTATTGTTCCGCCGTTTTGGAAGTGCATTTTAATTCAAAAGCCATAACCGGCTTGGCAAAGAAATCCCCTCTTGTAACCGAACCGGTTTTAATGACTTTAAATCCCTGAAAAAACTGTTCATTTGTTTTTAATTTTTCCTGAAAATCATTAACCATTTCTATTTCCAGCCCCTTTTGTTCGGAATAGATATCCCCGGCGATTGCCATTTCCACATCCCTTTCAAATTGATTCGAGTCGCGCAAGATCCGATAGGAAAAGGTTACACTGCTCAGCCAGACCCCTTCGGGAATCACATGCGGCAGTACACTCAACTTGTCAGTTACTAAAATCCTCTTTTTTACCAGTTTATCAAACACATCCAAACGTTTTTCAACTTCCTTCTCCCCTGACACAAGCTGCGCATCGCTAAAATGGCTTAAATCCATAAACTTCATTCTGTTACGTTTTTCCTTCTCCAGCAAATTCCTTTCCCGGGATTCCAATATAGAGAAAACAAAAAATAAACTAATAAAAGAAACCAGCAATGAAACCAGAATCCATATCGCCATCTTACTTATGAAAACTTTTGTTTTTATGCTCGGTTTTTTACGCGCCCTGAACAGATCTATTTCAACCGTTGACTTCGAAAGGTTACGCAGTCCGGCGCCGATTGTAACCGCAAGCATTGGGAATGTATACGGCAGCGGCTTAGCCTTAGGCACCACGATACTTTTCAGAGGATCAATAATCACAACCGGAATATCAAAATTTTTCTGCAAATACACCGCTAAAGGACAAGGATTGTCCGGCTGGTCTTTTGCGGCTTCTACAACAGCGCTAAAATCGTCAAAATCATCGATCTCTCCGCATAAAATCATCTTAGAGATGTCTTCTTTTCCTAATTCCTTCCTATAATATTCAAGTGAAATTCTTAATTCGCTGATCATGTTTTCCAACGTTATCATTCTATTGTCCGCAGCGCTTATCCTGCCGCCCATGAGAAATTCCGCTGTTTCATCATCAATCCACTCTTCTTTTTTTGCTAAGGATATATCACGCACAAAATAAGGTATGCCGTTTTTAAGGATAATAATATTAAGGCGCTGCGCATATAGATAAAGCACCACATTCGAGGCATTCTTATCTATTTCCCCCGCATGTTCAAGCAACCGCAGCAAAGCAAAAGAGGCGGTTTCAACAGCCGTAGGACTGATATTAACTTTATGCAATAAGGTGAGATGATTTTTTATGGACTCTTCTTTGGTTACAAGAGATAAGATCCCGACTTTCTTCGATTCCTGGTCGTCCTTCAAAATGTAGAAGCCGCTTACCGCTTCTTCCAAGCGAAAGGGAATATATTTTCTTGCCTCAAAGCGAACGGCTTCTTCCATCTCTTCAGGGCTAATCCGCGGCATCTGGAAATAACGCAAAAGCACCATACCCGGCATTAAAACCGTATTAACTCTTTTTAAGTCTATTTTCGCTTTATTAATCGCTTTGCGGAGAGCTACAATGACAAGTTCTTCTTTGTTTTCGAATGCACTTTGATCTTCCTCGAAAATATCAACGTGCACAAAATTAGTCAAATGGATTCGGCCGGCAACAGCTTGTAGCTGTGCGAGTTGAATTGTCTTCGGACCGATGTAAAGTCCTACTGTCGTTTTAAAAAAAGGCATTTTTAAATCCATTTATCTTTAAAATCCTTTTTATGTTGTCATTTAATTAATGACTAATAAATTAATAACATAATCTTTTCCAGATGTCAAGTTTTTTTTGATACTTACATTAATCCTTCCGATCGTCATTCATTAGCTCGCATATTTTTGCGCAAACATTTTCCAAAGGCAAATCATATCGCCGGAAATTATTCCGCAGTTTTATTTCGATAATATTCTGTGCTAATTTTTTTTCTCCGATTATTATTTGAAAAGGAATTCCGATTAAATCGGCATCCTTGAATTTCATGCCCGCGCGAATATTACGGTCATCAAAAAGCACTTCTATATTGCGCTCGCCGAGTTGCGCGTAAATCTTGTTTGCCGCGGCCATTATATTATTATTTTCCGGATTAAGCGGCATAAGCAAAACCTGAAAAGGACTTATTTCCTTCGGCCAAATAATACCGTTCTCATCATAATTCTGTTCGATGGAAGCGGCAATAATCCTGGTCACTCCGATGCCGTAGCATCCCATAATAATCTCCCGTGCCTTACCTTCCTCATCCAGAAAAGCCGCTTCGAGAGAATTGGTGTATTTTGTTCCCAGTTTAAATACGTGGCCGACTTCAATAGCCTGGCATATTTCCACCTCCCCCTTAAGGCAGCGCGGGCAGAGGTCTTCGTGCTCAATACTGCGCACATCAGCCCATTTCGTTACTTTAAAATCTCTCTCCAAATTCGCATTAATGATATGCGTATCCGCTTTATTCGCGCCCACGACAAAGTCCTTCATGCCCTGCAAGGAATAATCGGCAACTATCTCCACGCCTTTCAACCCAACCGGCCCGCTAAAGCCTACCGAAGCACTTGTAACTTTTTTAATTAGCGCCTCATCCGCCAGCGCCAACTGCTTAGACCGCAAGACACGCGCTAATTTCGTTTCGTTCACCGCATAGTCTGCGCGCACCAATACGGCTACAGGATTACCCTCATTGACATATAAAATCGTCTTCACCAGCTGTTCAGGTTTTACTTTTAAAAACTCCGCCACATCCTTCACCGAGCTAACCCCCGGAGTACTTACTTCTTCGCAGTCTTTTTCTCCCGATTTTTGGTTTTTGGTTTTTGTTTTTTGGTTTGGCTCGGCGCATTCCGCTTTATCGATGCTGGCGGCAAAATTACACTGCGAACACCGCACCACCTTATCCTCTCCGTTCTGCGCAAGGACCATAAATTCGTGTGAAACATCCCCGCCCATTACCCCTGTATCCGCTTCTACCGGAAGGAATCTCAGCCCGCAGCGCGTAAATATACGCGTATAGGCGTCATACATCTTTTCATAACTCATGTTAAGCCCTTTTTCGTTCCGGTCAAAACTATAGGCATCCTTCATGATAAATTCACGCGAACGCATCACCCCAAAACGCGGGCGCGCCTCATCGCGAAACTTAGTCTGAATCTGGTATAAGATTAAAGGCAATTGCCGGTAAGAACTGACTTCATTTTTTATTAGAGCGGTGACGACCTCTTCATGCGTCGGGCCCAGAACATTTATTTTTTTGTGGCGGTCGGAAAAAGTAATCATGTCTTCGCCTAACGCTTCAAACCGGCCGCTTTTCATCCACAACTCTACGGGTTGAATCGCCGGAAGAAGGACTTCCTGCGCTCCTTTTGCATTCATCTCTTCTCTGATAATAGATTCTGTTTTTTTCAATACCCGCAAGCCTAAGGGCAAATAGGAATAAACGCCTGAACCAAGCTTCCGTATCAATCCCGCACGAATCATCAGAACATGGCTGATCGCTTCCGCTTCCGCGGGAACTTCCTTAAGCGTAGGCAACAGCATTTCAGACCATTTCATTTTTTACCTCCGCTATCAATGTCTTAATCAATTCATTCTCCT
>JAHIOQ010000099.1 GCA_018895275.1 Candidatus Omnitrophota bacterium | reverse complement strand
GGCTTTATCTGGCGTCCCGCCATACAAATCCTGGGTTAAATCAGACTGCCAATATTCTTTGGTAGTAACATCCATAATCGTAAGCTTTCCTGACCAACCAGCTCCAGTATCAATATTCCAAACATTGCATGCATGGATCGGCTTTAAGGTATTATAAAATTCCGTTGTAGTATGGCCGACAAAGATATCCTTGTAGCTGCCAAGTTTGCGCTCATTCCCCATTGACTGCATCTTCCAAGCCGCATCAAAAAGCGTCCGGTCCCAAACCAATGTCTGCGCGTTATGATTCGATAATGATATATCCGGATTGAACCCGCCATGAACGAATATTTTATCCTTAATTTCAATCCAAAGCTGCCCGCTTTTTAAGAAATCAATGTGGGCCTTCGACATAGGCCCGCCGCCATATGACGCAATCGTCCTATCACCGCCCTGACTCGTCCATATCTTTGGCTTGTCGCCGCGAATCGCCCAATCCAGCGTCCACATGTCGTGATTGCCGATTACCAAATCGCAATGCTTGACCTTTAGAAGTTCATCAATGCACTGCCGCACCTCTGGATAACCATCGCATACATCGCCGATTACGATCAGCCTGTCTTTTATCCTATCGAACCCTGACCTTTCAAAGCATTGCAAGAGCGCCTTATAAGCGCCGTGAATATCTCCTAGAACAATAGTACACATTCAACTTTCCTTTGTAATTCTGAAATACATAAGTTATTTAGGAAATAACCTACGTGTCTCTTTATTAAGCTTCATCATTCTCAAACTCATCCTCGCATGGCGGATACTGTAACGGCGCCTCTCCGATGCTCTCCAATATCACCGGTTTTAAGTCCCATTTTTCTGCGTTTTTTATTTCCTTTAGTTCCACCGCAAAATACCAGCAGTCTCCGTAATCAAAGAGGAAAAGCTTCTTCTCTCCTGGGGTATTGAACGCCTGCCGGATTTTCGTCTTTTTGACACCTTTGGTTTTAGGCGTTACCGGCGTTTCTCCTATATCCACGAAAAGCTCATACGACATTTTTGAATCATGATATTTCTGAAAATTATCATAAAATCCAAAGCAGTGGTCAAAGTAAAAACCAAAGGCCTGAGTGATAACTCTTGCGAAATTGTAGAGGCTTTTTGTTTCTGCAATTTGAATCCCGCGCAAGACCTTTTCCTTAAAATCACATACGCCGCCGGTTCCAATAATCCAAACGTCAAAAATATAGTATTTAAGGCCGCATTTTTGCTTTGCCCCTCCGCCACAGCCTTCTAAAACCCTGGCAGTTTTATGGCCGCAAACACCGCAAAATCCCCTTAAGACTACAACCCCGCCCTCTAAGGCCGCGCTATAATCGCACATAGTTACAGAACCTGCGCATTGCGAGCACCATACAGCACTCAGAATTTTTCTCCTGGTATCAATAGGTAAATCCATCCAAATCTTTAGCGCTTCATTAGATATTTTTTCCGTCATTTCAACCTCTTTACCTGCTCTTCTTCAGCCATCCCGGCTTTCTTGAACAGTTTTGCAATAAGGCCTTTGTGTTTTTTTGTGTATTTCATAATCTATTTATCAATTGGCTGCGACTCTTTTCACTACTTATATTTTAAGATTAAACTCTCGGGCTAACTCTAATAACGCTTCCGCATTACCTCTTGCGTCATCAACAGGATTATGCGTGTGCTTAGTTTTTCGCAGATACTTAAAGTTCTTAAAAGTATCACGGACAAGCCCTTTATAAAGCGAGCTCAAATTCATTGATGAGAAACCAAAAGGATTCTGTCCTAGGAAATGGTGAAAATACCAGTTAATGAATTGCCAGTCAAAACCGTTATTGTCAGATATGAAGATTGGCCTGTCCTTTGAATTATCGTTGATCCAAACGGCAAACTGTTCCATAACAAACTTCGGCTCCTCAAAACCCATTGTCTCTTCACGCGTAAATCCACTGACCTTCAAAGCATCCTGTACCCAGTTATCCGAAATAGGCTTTAGCTTCCCATAAAAAGTTTTTGACAGCGATGGCTCAACAATAACCGCCCCGAAAGAGATTATCGAATAATCTCCCGGCATCGGCCCATCCGCTTCAACGTCTACCATCACGTAACTCATTATTTAAATGCTCCCATCGCTTTATTAATCCTTTCAAGCGCAGTATCGAGGTCAAAATTTTTCCGTTCACTCGGGGTTAAGACATCGAATAATTCATTTTCTATTCTCGAGCGCATATCTTTGATTTCGGTATCCGAACGGCCAAGATTAACGCAATACTTTGTTGAATCCGTATCCGCATCGTCCTCTCCAAGTTTTTTCTTAAAAAGTTCTATTACCTCTTTGTTTGCGAGATTAAACTTATTACGCAGGATAAAATCAAGATCGTAAAAATCGCGTGGCGCAATCTTTTTTCGGATAGCCGCCGCACGCAATTTCTCAGATACCAATTCATTGAGGGATAAACAGGCGACTTTCCCGCCATCGAAAAGCGGTTCTCCTGTAAATGGATGCAGAAAATTATGCTGAACCTGACGTTTTTCTATCGAAGAAATTGGATTATGCCTAAGGCCTATTTCGAATTTAATTTTTGCCTCGATTGGGCGCAAGGCTGATTGATAAATGAGATAATACACATACTGCTTAGACTCATTCCGTCCGGGACTATCTGAGTCATCAATTTTTATCTCAAATTGCTCTGCAAATTTTTTAATATTATCCTTCACCGGCTGGATGCATTTACGTCTTTCGCCGCGTGTCGCCTCGTATTGAGGAAGTTTCATGCTAAAATCAAGGTCTTCGCTCAAGCGATAATACGCATAATAAATCTTATTCAGACATGTCCCGCCTTTAAAAATAAGGCCTTCGGAAAGTTCGTGCACCCTGGAAAGAATCAGTGTCAAATAATAATCTTTCTCCAATAGAGGCAATAAAAATTCCTTTTTCTTTGATGCCCTCTCAAGGGTTTTTATAAATTCTTCTTTATTTTTGTGAATCATTAACAATAACCCTCCAAATCTTATTGAGTTTTCCTTTACGCGATCCATTGAAAGAACTAACTGCCGTTTTTTTCACGCTTTTAATAAGCAGGCTTAATGTGGTATCAACGGTACCTAACTCGTCAAGAATCAAACCAATGCGCTTTCTGGTTGTGATATTAGGGAAACGCGTGGCATATTCCACGAGCTTTTTGATATCGCATTTCTTTTCTTCAACGATTTGTTTGAACACCAAGACAGCGCTATTAATACCGCCGACCGGTTTGTTAAAATAGAGAAGATCAATGAGTGTCCTCTCTTTAGAGCTAACAACCACATCTGTATCTTTAACTTTTATAACTTCCTGGCCATATATGCGATTTTCCGGAACCTTTATGAACTTATAAGAGACACCACAAATTATTCTTTCCATACGCATGGTTGTATTAAGAACATATACGGTTTGAAAAAGCTGCTCCGTAAAACCGTAGTAATTAAACATGGTTGAATATCCGATATAATAATTCTTTTGTGGGAAGAAAAGCGGAGGAATAAGCAACTCATCAACCCCTGTTCCTTCCGGGCCGGATTCAAGAGGAGAAAAAACATATGCGCCGCGTTTTATAGGCGTCAGTATTTTCTTCTTTTTAAGCCTGAAAACGACCTGTTTTCTATCCTCAGGAGACAGTTTAAACAATTGATCAAGATCCCCTGTTGTGACAATCGTCTTTTTTTCATACGTTAAACGAGCCACTATATTGGTCTCTATCGGGCCCAAAGTCTTTGATGTATTTTTAGGTATCATAGGTTATCTCCCAAATAACTTTCATATACTTTTTCTACATATAAAGTTTATCACAATTTTTCCCATTGTCAAGTCATTTTCGCCACTTTTTTAGTGATAAAAGTAATATCTCGACGATAAAAAATATTAGGAAGGGCTATTTTTAGCACTAATTGTTATTTTAG
>JAHIOQ010000006.1 GCA_018895275.1 Candidatus Omnitrophota bacterium | reverse complement strand
TTCTCGTGAAATATTGTATTTACAATGTTTTGTATGCGTCAGAGTGGTTAAGGCCGATTGTTAATTGTATTGTTGAGAAAAAATAATGGATAAGGTGGCCAGATTACAACAAAGAGAACGTGATGACTTGTTTAATGAGACGGCATCAAGAAAAGATTTATCAGATGAAACGAGCGTAGCAGAAATCAAACGCCGGCTTAAGGATCTTCAGGTTAAGTGTGAAGAATATATTGATTGGTAAATAATATATGTGGCTAATTGGCTTAATAATATCTCTTATTATAATTTTCTTTGGTATTTTAGCATTGTTGGGGGGCAAAGATAGCAGAAAGAGAAAATATTCTAAGTCTAAAGAAGACGACTATCTCCGAAAAGCTAGGGAGTTAGATGAGGAATTAGAAGATTATGATTACATGGACAAACTTTGGAAATCTAAGGACGAATAACTTAATAGAAGAGCATCGAACGTTGATGAAAACATGAAAATACTTTTTCTTACCCAGACATCGCAAACAGGGCCGGCGAGCCGGTACCGCGCGTATCAGTATGTACCCCTTCTGGAAAAAGAAGGGATATCCTGCGCGATAAGCCCGGCGCTTCCGGAACGCTATTTTTCCGCGTTCTATTTGTCGCGTAATGTATGGCAAAAATTGCCGTTTTGCCTGCTTATTGTAATCCGGCGGTTTTTGGATTTGTTTCGCGTAAGAAGTTACGATGTTATCTTTATCCAGCGGGAAATAATGCCGCAGGCGTTTCCTTTATATGAAAAGATAATCGCGTTTTTGAACAAGAACGTGGTCTTTGATTTTGACGACGCGATATTTCTTGTGCCGCCGCAACGAAAAAGCCTTGTCTATCTTTTCCGCTGCGGCAACAATATTGAGCGTATTGTCCGTCTTAGCCGGCTGGTTATAACCGGCAATGATTATTTAAAAAAATACGCCTTACGGTTTAATTCGAACATCGAGGTACTTCCCACTTCTATTGATACCGGCCGCTGGCAGCCCGGGAAAAAAGAAAAAAAAGAAAAAATAGTTGTCGGCTGGATCGGAAGTATGCATACAATAATGTATCTGGAGACTATCAACGGTGCCTTAAAAGAACTGGCCGGCGATTTTCCGCTGCGGGTTCTGGTGATCGGTACGCGGAATTTTGCCATCAAGGGCGTGGAAGTCATATGCCGGCCCTGGGGCTTTGATAGCGAGGTCAGCGACGTCAATGAGATGGATATCGGCCTGGCGCCGTTATTTGATGATGACTGGGGCAAAGGCAAATGCGGGTTAAAGGCATTACAATATATGGCGTGCGGGGTTCCCGTGGTTTGTTCCAATGCCGGGGTCTATAAAGAAATGATTAGAGACGGAGAAAACGGGTTCCTGGCGCAAACTCAAAGCGAATGGAAGGAAAAGCTGGCTTGTTTGCTGCGGGACGCGGGGCTGCGCGGAAAGATAGGCGATGCGGGTCGCCGCACGGTTGAAAAGAGCTATTCGTTAAGCGTTAACGCAGGACGGTTAAAACTACTTCTGGAAGAGAATTTTTCCCCGACGGGATAGGAGAAGAGTAATTTATTATGTGCGGGATATGCGGTACGCTGAATTTTAACGGACAAAAGGCGGATAGAAGCCTGCTGGAAAGCATGGCTGATGCGCTTGTTCACCGCGGCCCGGACGCGCACGGCTATTATATCAGCGGTAATGCCGGGCTGGGGCATCGGAGACTGGCAATTATTGACCTTAATACCGGCGACCAGCCGCTGCATAATGAGAATTCAACCGTCTGGACGGTGGTAAACGGCGAAATCTATAATTATCACCAGTTGCGCGAGATGCTCGAGGCAAAAGGGCATCGTTTTTATACGAATACCGATTCGGAAGTGGTCGTGCATTTGTATGAAGAATACAAGGAAGATTGCGTGAAGCATCTGCGCGGGATGTTTGCCTTTGCCTTGTGGGACGACCGCGAGAAATTGATGTTCCTGGCGCGTGACCGCCTGGGCAAAAAACCGATTGTCTATTGGCATGACGAAAAACAGGAGCGTTTTATCTTTGCCTCGGAAATCAAGGCCGTCCTGCAGGCACCGTTTATAAAAAAAGAGGTGGATATCCAGGCCCTGAATCTTTACCTGACATTCCTTTATGTGCCCGCGCCATGGACGATGTTCAAAGGCATAAAGAAGCTGCCTCCGGCACATTATATGATTATTAAGGGCAAAAATATAACCCTGAAAAGGTATTGGCACCTGGAACTGAACGTGGGCAATGAAAGCCCGGCGGCCTATGAGGAAGGGCTCTTACAGCAATTGGATGAGGCGGTACGCATCCGCTTGATGAGTGATGTTCCCTTGGGCGCGTTTTTAAGCGGCGGTATCGATTCCAGCGCCATCGTCGGGATAATGTCTAAGCATATGCAAGAGCCGGTAAAGACGTTTTCTATCGGGTTTGAAGAGAAGCTCTATAACGAGCTGTTTTACGCGCGGATTGCCGCGCGCCTGTTTAAAACGGACCATCATGAACTCGTGATTCGTCCGCAGGCAATAGATATCCTGCCGAAGATTATCCATCACTACGGAGAGCCGTTTGCCGATTATTCCTGCATCCCGACCTATTTTGTTTCCCAATTCGCGGCCTCAAAGGTAAAGGTTGCCTTAACCGGGGACGGAGGAGATGAGTCGTTTGCCGGATATTACCGTTATACGGCATGCCAGGCGGCGGAGATTTTCGACCGTATGCCGCGTTTTGTTTCAAAGATAGGGCTTGCTTTACTTTCCTGTATAAATAAATCACATGATATCCGGACGATCCGCTGGCAGGTAAAAAGATTTTTCCGCAGCCTGCAGTATCCGGCGCTTAAACGCTATCTCAACTGGATTGCCGCGTTTAATGAGCAGGAAAAAAAGCAGCTTTTGTGCGCGGATGTGCTGGGAAAGGTTAATCTGGAACAGGACCTTGATTTTCTGGCTTCGTTTCACCGGCAGTATAAGAACGTGCGTTTCCTGGACGCGGTGATTCAGACGGATATCAATACCTATCTGCCTTTTGATCTGCTGGTTAAGACGGATATCGCGAGCATGGCGAATTCTCTGGAGGCAAGGTCGCCGTTTCTCGATCATAAACTCATGGAATACGCGGCTACGATTCCGCTTTCATTAAAACTGCATAATTTCAATAATAAGTATATCTTGAAAAGGTCGTTGCGGGGGATGCTGCCGGATTCAATTATCCACCGCACGAAAAAAGGCTTTGGCGTGCCGATGGGGCAGTGGTTCCGCGGCCAGTTGAAGGGATTCATGCAGGATATACTGCTTGATGAAAAGAGCCGGGCAAGGGGGTATTTTCAGATAAATTATATCAAGCAGCTTATTGATGATCACATGTCGGAGAAATCGGATAATTGCTATAAGCTTTGGGCGGTGTTACTGTTCGAACTCTGGCACAGGGAGTTTATTGATTAATGGAACAAAAAAGTATTAAATTCAGTTTCATCTGGCCGGTATTGATTTTTTTCGCTTCGCTGGTTTTCGGTGTGTTGTATATCCTGCGCATAGAAAAGACGGATATGTTTTTTTACAGCTTCCACGCGGGAACGGATATGCTCACGTTCTATCAGCAGGCATTAAGGCTCTACGAAACCTCACCGGGAGAGTTCCCGCTTAAAATGCCGCTTTATTCCCGGTGTTTTCTTCCGCTGCTCTTTTTTTTGTTCGGCCCGAATCTTTTTCTCGTAAGAATAATCCAGGTTGTTTTGGCCTCCGGAAGCAATGTTTTTATCTACAATATCAGCAAAAAGGTTTTTAACCGGCCGACAGCAATAATTGCCTCGGTTATTGCCGTTTTATATCCGCGTTTTCTTATTTACCAGGGCGTCCTGCTTTCCGAGACGCTTGCCGTGTTTCTTATGCTCGTGCTGTTCTTTTTTCTGCATAAATTCGCGGAGAAAAAGTCCTACGGCGTGTTATCGGTGTTAACCTTTATCTGGGCCCTGCTTATTTTGACGCGGCCGAAGTTCCTGATCGTGTCCGTATTTCTCATTGTCTGGTTATGCTATGTGATGCACGAAGATAAAGGACGTCTCCGGAGGGTTTTATTGATAATTGTTACCGGCTTGATTCTGATTACCGGGCCACGGGCGATTAAGAATATATATTTAAACTCCGGGAAGCTGTTTTTGTTGTGCAATTCGCAATATGCTACACCGGTTATATCTGCGGATAGCAACCGGGCGCTCAATGAATTGGCGGTGGAAGAAGGCTGTACCGCGGAGGACGCTCGGCAGGATGAGGCATATTCAAAGGCTTTTAATCATATCCGTGGCTGTCCGGCCAAGGTATTAAGCTTGTTTGCGGCGAAATGCTTGTGTTTTTTCAGCCCGACGGAGGATTATTATGATAATTTCCCCCCGCGGTATTACCGGATGATCTGCCCCGGGCTGGGATTCTTTCCTTTTTCATGGGGCCTTATTTTTCCGCTGGGAGTAATCGGCGCTTTTCTCGGATTTGCTTATGTCCGGGATAAAAAGCTGATATACATCATGTCGATTGGATATGTAAGCAGTGTGCTTATGTTTCAGGTTGCCGACCGCTACCGCTTATGCCTGGAGCCGCTTTTGATTATCTTCGCCGCGTTTACGATATATTATTTATCGGAAAATTATAGCCGAAAGAGCCGCAGGCTCTTCGGTTTCATCGGCATTTTACTTGTCGCGGAATTACTGTTTAACTTTCAGTCTATTGACAAAAGGCTGTTCATGCTTTTTCATTCCAAAGGGTTAGTCTATCGTGCTCATGATAAAATCGTGATCAGGGATACTCCGGCGAGGTTTTCGGATTTACGGTACAAGGCAATGCTTCCGGCAAAAGAAGGGCAATTCATTAAGCGTATATTTATTGCTCAAGACCCCGCAACTATCCGCGCGGCAGCCTTGTTAATCGACGGCTGTTTTCTCAAAAAGGCGGATTTGCGGATTACTGTGAACAATACCGTATCCGGGATAAAATGGGAGTTTCCGGATATGGCATTTCCTTATCTGGGCACATTGGCCCTGCCGTTGGATCCGCGAAACCTTAAAAAGGGGATGAATACGATAAAGATCGGTTCCTCGACTCCGGCGGATTTTTCCATATTCATCGATACGCGCTATGATTTCAACCGTTCGGCCTTATTTGTCCCGGGAAAAGGTATAAGCTACTATGACCTCGGCAGCACGTCCATACTCGGGGACGGAGAGTATCGGATTGGTATAGAACTGTATTTAGGTGAATAACGATGGACGAAGGATGAGGGGCGCTAAAATAAACGGTTCATGGCTTATCCTCCTTGCATGAGTAGTAAGTAGGGAAATTTTATCGGTGGTCATTGAGGAGTATGAGAATGAACATTACCCCATACCAGAAGAAAATCCTATAGAATGTCTTAATTTTCTGATGGAAGAGCATGGGGTACGCCAAAAAGACTTGTCAGAGATTGGAAGCCAGGGGGTTGTTTCTGAAATTCTCATTGGAAAAAGGAAGTTAAATACTCGCCAGATTAAGGTTCTTAGCAAACGTTTTAATGTATCGCCGGCTGTTTTTATTTAAGAAAATCCGCCGGGGGTACGCGTATGCTTATACCCGGTTTCCATTTCGCCGGGAAGCTGAATTTATCACTTTCGAACATGAAGCGCGCGAACATCAATACGGTTTATGGGTGCTATCGCTCCGAGATGGCAGAACAGAATTCTGATTTTAAAAGGTTTTTTGTTAGGCTTGGGGTTACGGTGGCCGCGGTTGTTTTGGTGATGTACTTGGCCAAAGTCTGGTTCATTGATCAGCAAGCTAATATCCAGAAAATCTCTAAATACAGTTTTGTTTATTCAAGAGGCAATTCGCAGCCGGCGATTCGCAGCCTGAAATTTACCTTGACAGGATATCTTTTCTGTGGTATATTTTTATAGACCTTTAAACTAGTCCGGAGAGGCTGGTAAGGAGAGGTAAAGATGACAAGAAACCTGCTTACATTGCGGTAAAAGACCAATGGGGCAGGATTTTTTTTAAGGAGAGGCAAAAATGGCTTTAAAAGTTAAATCTAACCTGATGGACGAGCAAATGATACGCCGAACGCTCATGCGTA
The DNA here is from genome assembly GCA_018895275.1 of Candidatus Omnitrophota bacterium. GTDB lineage: Bacteria > Omnitrophota > Gorgyraeia > B26-G9 > B26-G9 > JAHIOQ01. The sequence continues at coordinate 36,930 of JAHIOQ010000006.1, read as the reverse complement.
TCAGCCATGAGATCCTGGAACGCAATAAGGGCACGCAAAACATGGGAATCGTGGGGATTCGCTGTCGCGGGGCATATCTGGCAAAACGCGTGGCGCAGATGATCAAGGAAATAGACGGAGGGAAGAAGGTGCCTGTCGGAGTGCTTGATATTACGCTTTACCGCGACGACCTGACAATGATTGCCGCCTGCCCGGTGGTGCATAGTACGAAGATTGATTTTGACGTGAACGATAAGAAGCTGGTTTTGGTTGACGACGTGCTTTTTACCGGTCGCACGATCCGCTGTGCCCTGGATGAGCTGATCGACATGGGAAGGCCGGAGTGTATCCAACTGGCGGTATTAGTGGACCGCGGACACCGCGAATTGCCGATTCGCGCCGATTATGTCGGCAAGAATGTGCCGACTACGCGCGACGAGAGCGTGGAAGTCCGGCTTACGGAAGTTGACGGAAAGGACGAAGTAATTTTATTGACTCAGGAAGATGCATAAGATGAGTGAATGGACAAGAAAAGACCTTTTAGGGCTGGAAGAATTAAGCACTGAAGAAATAGAATTGATTCTTTCTACCGCGGCCTCGTTTAAGGAAATTTCCACCCGCGCGGTAAAGAAAGTGCCCACCTTGCGCGGTAAAACTATCGTGCTTTTCTTTTTCGAGCCTTCAACACGTACGCGTTCAAGCTTTGAGATTGCCGCGAAGCGCCTAAGCGCGGATACGTTAAATATCACCACCTCTTCCAGCGCAATCCAAAAAGGGGAAACCCTCAAAGATACCTTTAAGAATATTGAAGCGATGCAGGTGGATTGTATTATCCTGCGGCATTCCTCCAGCGGCATAGGCCATACGCTGTCAAAATGCGTGACTCCCTCGATTATTAATGCCGGAGACGGCTGCCATGAGCATCCGACTCAAGGATTGCTCGATATGTTTACGATTAAGGAGAAAAAAGGGTCGCTGAACAATGTCAAAGTGAGTATTATCGGCGACATTACGCATTCGCGCGTGGCGCGCAGTAATATCTGGGGATTGAAAAAGCTGGGCGCGCAGGTTACGGTTTGCGGGCCGCGCACATTGCTGCCGCGGGATATCGATAAATTAGGGGTAAAGGTGACGACCAGCCTGCCGGAGGCACTGAAGAGCGCGGATGTGATTAATGTCCTGCGTATTCAGCGTGAACGCCAGGAGGCAGGATTGTTTCCGTCCTTGCGTGAATATGCCATACGCTTCGGCGTTACCAGGGAGAAGCTGGAGAGATTTGCCAGGAAGGATGTGCTGGTCATGCATCCGGGGCCGTTAAACCGCGGCATAGAGATAACTCCCGATGTAGCGGACGGTTCTTACTCCCTGATTTTGGACCAGGTTACCAACGGCATTGCCGTACGTATGGCCGTGCTTTATCTGACGCTTCAGGCAAATGCGGACGGAGAAGAGGAGTGAGTAACATGCGCCTATTGATAAAAAACGCGAGCATAATAGATGCCCGGAGTAAAAGAGACGAAAAGGCGGATATCCTTATCGTAGACGGAAAGATTTCCTCTATCGATTCCGGAATCGCGGCAAAGGATGCCGAAGTCTATGACGCGAAGGGGATGCTCGCCGTTCCCGGGTTTATCGATATGCATACGCATCTTCGCGAGCCGGGTTTTGAGTATAAGGAAACCATCCTCAGCGGTACGCAGGCAGCGGCCCGCGGCGGGTTTACGACCATATGCTGTATGCCGAATACCAATCCGGTAGCGGATAATCAGGGTGTTATCGAATTTATCATTTCTCAGAACAGGAAGGCCGGGTTGATCAGTGTACTGCCTATCGGAGCGATAACCAAGGCTCAGCAGGGTAAGGAACTCTCGGAAATCGGAGATTTGAAGTCCGCGGGCGCGGTTGCCCTGTCCGACGACGGAAAAGGGGTTATGAACGCTGAAGTAATGCGCCGGGCAATGGAATACGCCTCCATGGTCGACCTGCTGGTTATTTCCCATTGCGAGGATACAAACCTCGCTGCCGGCGGGGTGATGCATGAGGGGTATGTTTCTACGGTTTTAGGCTTAAAAGGGATTCCGCGTATCGCGGAAATCGCCATGGCCGCACGGGATATCGAGATTGCCCGCTTTACGGGTACACGCCTGCATATCGCGCATGTAAGCTGTAAGGAAACCGTGGAGCTTGTGCGCCGGGCAAAGAAAGAGGGGGTGCGTGTTAGCTGCGAATGCTGTCCGCATCACTTTACTCTTACGGATGAGGCAGTGAAGGATTACGATACAAATACGAAAGTCAATCCGCCGCTGCGCGAGCCGGATGACCTGCGGGCGCTGAAAGATGGACTGAAAGACGGCACCATCGACTGCATTGCCACGGACCACGCGCCGCACGCGGAAGCGGAAAAGGATGTTGAATTCGATAACGCTCCTTTCGGTATAACCGGCCTGGAAACAGCGCTGGGCCTGGTGATGAACGAACTGGTGTGCAAAGGCGAATTGACCTTGATGGAGATGGTGGAAAGGATGTCGTTTAATCCGGCGCGGATTCTGAATCTGGATAAAGGGTACATTGCCGAAGGCGCGGACGCGGATATTACGATAATCGACCCAAATAAAAAATGGGTGGTCGAAAAAGAAGCTTTTCTGTCAAAGTCGCATAATTCTCCGTTTATCGGGATGAATTTAACCGGCAAGGTGATTGCCACCGTTGCCGCCGGCAGGATAGTTTATAATGCCGCGGGCTAAATATTCGGGGTAAACACCGGAATCACGAATGTGAGTGAACAGGTAAGCTTTCTGGTAACCAAAGAATTGGGAAAACTGGCGAAGTGGTTGCGGATCATCGGGTTTGACGCGAAATATATCCCTGCCTCAGAGAAAAATCAAATCGTCGTGTGCAGCCTGCGGGAGAACCGTATTATTCTCACAAGGAACAAGCGTATCGGGTTGCGCCAGGGAATAAGGGTAGTGCATATAGATTATGATGACCTGATGCGGCAGTTGCGCCAGGTCCTGGATGAATTGGGATTGAAACCGGATAGCAATTTGTTTTTCATGCGGTGCGTGCTCTGTAATGAGCCCCTGCGGGAAGTGAAAAAAGAAACGGTTAAAGCGGAAGTCCCGGAATATGTTTTTAACACGCAGGATGAATTTGTCCGCTGCGGCTGCTGTAAACGGGTTTACCCCGTTAGAGAAAGCCACCGACGAAGTCGGTGGTGGAAAAAATATAGACGCTGACGGTGGTTTAATGCGACCGTCAGCGAAAACCGTTAGGGAACAAAGTTCTCTAACGGGGTTTACTGGAAAGGCACACACTGGGGCAACGTAGAAGAAATGATTCGGGAATTGAATGTGTTATAAATACGGAGCAGCAGATGAAATTTATCGCGGATTTTCATATACACTCTAAATACAGCCGCGCGACTTCAAAGAATATGGATGTGGAGAACCTCGCGCGTTGGGCGAAGATTAAAGGCATCAGCCTGATGGGAACCGGTGACTTTACGCATCCTGTATGGTTATCCGAACTGAAATCGTTTTTAGAGCCCGCGGATAACGGGCTGTTTCATTATCAGGGTGTGCATTTTATTTTAACCGCGGAAGTGAGCAGTATCTATTCGAAAAAAGGTAAGACCTATCGTATTCATAACCTGATTTTCGCGCCTTCTTTTAAGAGCGTAGACAAAATCAACCGGGTGCTCTCCGGAATCGGGAATATCGTTTCCGACGGCAGGCCGATTTTGGGCCTGGACGCGGCGGAACTCGCGCGTATCGTCTTTAGCATCGATGAGCATTGCGTGATTGCGCCGGCGCATATCTGGACGCCGTGGTTTAGCCTGTTCGGCTCGATGTCCGGGTTTGATTTGCTGGAGGATTGTTTCGAAGAACAGTCCGCTAAAATATTCTGCCTGGAGACAGGGCTTTCTTCCGACCCGGCGATGAATTGGCGCTTGAGCGCGCTGGATAAGTACGCCTTGATATCCAATTCCGATTCGCATTCGCCGCAAAAGATCGGCAGAGAGGCAAATGTATTTGATTGCGAACTGTCCTATTTTGAGATTATGGATGCCCTGAAAAACAAGGACAAGAAGCGTTTTCTCTATACTATTGAGTTCTTTCCGGAGGAGGGCAAATACCACTTCGACGGGCACCGCAACTGTAAGATACGTTTTTCTCCGCAGCAGACAAAAAAGCATAAAGGCCTTTGCCCGGAATGCGGAAAACGGATTACCGTAGGCGTGATGAACCGCGTGGACGCGCTGGCCGACAGAAAAGACGGTTTTGCGCCGAAAAATGCCATTCCGTTTAAACGGCTTATCCCCTTAGATGAGATCATTGCTGAGGCAATAGGTGTAGGCAAGACATCGAAAAGAGTCGTTAAGGAATATGAGCAGGTGATTCAGTCCTTCGGTACGGAATTTGCGGTACTGCTTAGGGCACCGGAAAAGGAATTATACAGGCTTTTATCTGCGAGGCTCGCGCAAGGCATTAGCCGGGTACGCAGCGGCAATGTGAATATCAACCCCGGATACGACGGGGAATATGGAACGGTCTCGATTTTTAGTGAAGATGATAAAGACACGGCGCGGGAAAAGCAGTTGAGTTTTTTTGAGTAGTGTCAAAAGTTATATATAAAAGAAAAAGGTTGATTTTTAAAGGGAAAATAGTATATTGGAACATGCTACGTGATCTTACGAAACGTGGCATTCAGCCAACCCCGGAGGAAAAATGAAGAAAAAGCCCAGCCAAAAAGTAAAACCTACACCGGAATATGATTCTAAGAGGGAACAAAATGTCCTGATAGAGGAAATATATTCGGTAGTAAAGAAGGTTGCAGAACAAGTTACTACAATGAAAGAAGAAATACTTACAGAAGTAAGAACCGAGATTGGCGGAGTAAAATCAGAACTTGATACGGTAAAAATGGCAGTGATGGAGAATAGCAGAAAAATAGACGGAGTAAAAACAGAACTTAATACGGTAAAAAGAGAGCTTAATACGGTAAAAAGAGAGCTTAATACGGTAAAAACGGAAGTTAATACGGTAAAAACAGCGGTAGTGGATAATAGCCGGCAGATAAAACAAGTGGATGCCAAAGTTGATAATCTTGATGTGAGAATGGGCCGGGTCGAAAAAAAACTTGATACAAATATAGATATCCACGAAAAAAGGATAACTAAGTTAGAAGAAAAAATAGGTGTTTAACATTACTCTGTTGAAGTACAATTTTTAGAACGGAATTTTCAACGCAACCATGGAATGGTGGTTGCGTTTTTTTAGAAATAAGGGAGGTAATTATGAATAAGGCGTTGATTGTTTTTTATTCATTTTCCGGGAATACGCAAAAGGTAGCGGATGCCCTGAAACAAGAACTTTCCGCTTCATACGAGGTAAATATGCAGCGGCTTGAGGCGGTTGACGAGTCGGCATCGTTCTTCGGGCAGTGCGTGCGCGCTTTTATGAAGAAAGAGGCGGGTATTAAGGAAGAAAATATTTCGTTTGATGTCAGCGGGTTTGACCTGGTTGTCTTAGGTACCCCGGTATGGGCGTTTGGCATGGCTCCGGCAATGCGGACTTATATCAGTAAGTGCCGCGGTATTTCCGGGAAAAAGGTCATAATCTTCAGCACGTACGGAAGCGGTGCCGGTAAAGACAAATGCGTGCGGGAGATGGCATCTTTGCTTGAGAAAAAGGGCGCGGCCAAGATTAACTCACTGTTGATTCAGCAGGCTAATGTAAATAACCGGCAGTTAGTCAGCGAGCAACTGGGAAAGGCGTTGCAGAATGGATAAGATTTTGATTTCCGTAATCGGCGGGCATAAGACCGACAAAAAGACGGCTGTACTTGCCGAATCAATGGGCAGGGCAATCGCGCAATTGGGCGCGATACTTATTTGCGGCGGGCTTTCCGGGGTTATGGAACACGCGGCAAAGGGCGCGAAGAGTGCCGGAGGCAAGACAGTCGGAATATTGCCCGGTGATGATAAGAACGACGCGAATCCTTTCATTGATATACCTATTCCTACGGGACTGGGATTTATGCGAAATACGCTTGTTGCCGGGTGCGCGGATATCGTGGTGGCCATGCCCGGCAAAGAGGGCACATTGTCGGAGATCGGATTTGCCTTAAGCGCGAAGAAGCCGGTTATTGGCCTGAAGACCTGGGATATCCCGGGAGTAATCAAGGCCGCGGATGTTGATGACGCCGTACGCCATATCAGAAGAATACTTAAGGGAAAGCCTCCCAAAACAAAATAAATTATGGAAACATTTAGCCTGAAAAGTTCACGGTGCTCGGAGTTGATTGATATAACGGATAAGGTGCAGCTGCTGGTAAGTAAAAGTGGTGTAAGCAGCGGCGTGTGTTTTGTGTTTATCCCGCATACCACCGCGGGAATAACCATAAATGAAAATGCCGACCCCAGTGTGCGCAGTGATATTGAACAGGAGCTTGAGTCGATTGTGCCGTTTGAACACGGGTACAGCCACAGCGAGGGTAATTCCGCCGCGCATATCAAGGCCTCGCTTATGGGCTTTTCCGTAACGCTCCTGATTGAGTCCGGCCGGCTGCAGTTGGGCACCTGGCAGGGGATTTATTTTGCCGAATTCGACGGGCCGCGTACGCGCAAGGTGTGGGTGAAAATATTAGCGAATGTGGTCTAAGAAGATGGGACCAAAGTAACCAGAAACCAGTTGCCAGTAACCAGTTTTTGTTGTTTTCTGGTATCTGTTTTCTGGTATCCGGTTTCTCCGAACGGAGTGAGGTATATGCCAGAATTACCTGAAGTCGAAACAATAAAGAGAGAATTAGAAAACGCAATTATCGGTAAAAAGATTGCAGAGGTTATTGTTAATCATCCGGCAGTTATAAAAGAATCTAAAAAAGAAGATTTTGTTGAGGGATTGAAAAACGCCGCAATTACAAATATCTTAAGAAAAGGCAAACTTCTGATTCTGGAATTATCCACAGGAAAGTTTATGACAATCCATCTCAAGATGACTGGCCAGCTTATTTATCCCGGCAACGGCAGGCAAAGCAGAGTGAGTTTTAAATTGTCCGATGGCAAATTTTTGGATTTTAATGATAGGCGGCTTTTTGGCGAATTAAGATTATTGAATGATTGGCGCTCTCTTAAATTTATTGAAGAACTGGGGCCAGAACCGTTCAGTTTAACTCTTGAGCAGTTTAAGCAGATATTAGCAGGGAAAAAGACAAAAATAAAACCTTTGCTTATGGACCAGAAGGTTATTTCCGGGGTAGGGAATCTTTATGCCGCAGAGGCGCTTTTCAGGGCAAGAATTCATCCTGAAAGACAGGCTTTGAGCCTTTCCGATAAAGAAAAGGAATTGTTATTTAAAGAGATAAATGATACGCTAAAAGAAGCAATAGATCATAAGGGTTCTTCAGTAGATCAATATGTGCAGTTGTCCGGCAAAATGGGAGATTATGTGAAATACCACAAGGTTTATGACAGGGAAGGCAAGCCCTGTTTTGTTTGTAAGACACCGGTAAAAAGAATTGCTTTGGCAGGCAGAGGCACTTATTTTTGTGAAAAATGCCAGAAGTGAACAGAAGTCAGAAAACAGAACGAGTAGCGAGAAACGAGCGACAACCGGCAAGTAGCTCTTGAGGTTTTATGATTTATCAGGTTAAAGCGGATATCGTGAAAAATGTGCGGGTTTCTTCAAAAATATACCGGATGGAATTAGCTATGCCTAAGATTTCTTCGCTGGTAAAACCGGGCCAGTTTATCCATCTGCGGATAAATAATAGTTTTGACCCTTTATTGCGCAGGCCTTTTAGCGTGAACAAAGTGATAAAAAATAAAAAAGGCAAAGTAATAAATATCTGCGTTTTATACGAGATTGTGGGAAAAGGGACGAGTCTTTTAGCTGAAAAATGCTCCGGCGATATATTGGATGTCCTTGGGCCTTTGGGTAATGGTTTTGCTTTTAATGATGCTTTATTAAAAAATAAGCAAATAATTCTCGTAGCCGGAGGCATGGGGATTGCTCCTTTACTTTTTCTTGTTGAAAGACTAAAAGATAAGCGAACAAAAAATAAGCCAGTGATTTTCATTGGCTCAAGGACAAAAAGAGATCTTGTTTGTCTCGATGAATTTAAGAAGGCAGGGTGCATCGTAAAGATTTCCACCGATGACGGCAGCCTGGGATTTAAGGGCTATGTATCGGAATTAGTGGAAAATTTTTTGACTAACTGCCAACCCCTAATCCCTAATCCCTATATCTATGCCTGCGGGCCGTCTCCCATGCTTAAAAAAGTTCAAAGCATAGCGTCGGAGTATAATCTTAAAGGCCAGGTATCCCTGGATGAGATGATGGGCTGCGGCATTGGCGCGTGCCTCGGCTGTGTGGTTAAAGCTAAAACCAGCGGCGCTGGTGAGGACGACAACCAGCCGGTATATAAAAGAATCTGTAAAGACGGGCCTGTTTTTGATATTCAAGACATACAATGGGAGGATTAGTGATGCCGATTGCGTTTTTGTTTATCGGACTTGTTGCCGGTGTATTCGGCGGATTTTTCGGGATAGGCGGAGCAACGGTTATCGTACCGCTGCTTGTCTTCGGTTTTGGGTTCAGCCAGCATCAGGCGCAGGGGACGACTCTCGCGGCGATGATTCCGCCTATCGGGCTTTTGGCTGCGTGGCGTTATTATTCTCAGGGACAGGTTAATGTTCCGACCGCGGTGTTCATTGCCGTGGGCTTCTTTTTCGGCGGATACCTGGGGGCACATTTTGCCGGCAAGGTTCCGGACGAATTGCTGAAGAAATTATTCGGAGTATTTCTGCTGGCGGTTTCACTGCGTTTAATTTTTATTAAGTAGGTAGAGGGGATATGGACCTAAGGGTTAATTTAGGAAGGTTAAAGCTCAAAAATCCGGTTACCACGGCTTCCGGCACATTCGGCTATGGTAAGGAATTTGAGGATATCGTAGCCTTGGATAAGCTCGGCGCGGTGATCACCAAAACAATTACGCGCTTGCGGCGTCCGGGCAATCCGCCGCCGCGTTTAACGGAAACGGCAGCGGGGATACTTAATGCCATTGGATTGCAGAATGAAGGATTGGATGATTTTATCAAAAACAAGCTGCCGCAATTAAAGGCCGTTAAAACAAAACTTATCGTAAGCGTCAGCGCCACGGATGAAGATGATTTTGTTTATTGCGTACAGAGGCTGGAAGAAGCGGGTGTAGAGGCAGTGGAGCTTAATTTATCCTGTCCGAATATAAAATATTCTACAGGCGTGAATGCCGGGAAAAAGATGTTTGCTCAGGATGCCCAAGCCGCGTCGGCGCTGGTCGCCGGTATACGCAAACACGTGAAACTCGTGCTTATCACGAAGCTGAGCCCTAACGTGACGGATATCACGCAAATCGCGCGTGCCGTGGAAGACGCGGGTACGGACGCGGTGAGTTTGATTAACACCTTTTCGGCAATGGCCATTGATATTAAGACCATGCGCCCGAAACTGGCGAATATCACCGGCGGCTTAAGCGGCCCGGCAATAAAGCCGGTTGCCGTGCGCATGGTCTATGAGGTCGCGCGGGCGGTAAAGGTTCCGGTTTTGGGTATGGGCGGGATTATGAACGCGGAAGATGCCCTGGAATTTATTCTTGCCGGAGCAACCGCGGTAAGCGTGGGAACGGCGAATTTTGTAAATCCGCGTGCCTGTCCGGATATTATCAACGGGCTGGTATCGTATTGTAAAAACAAAAAGATAAGTTCGATAAAAGATATTATCGGCGGAGTAAAGGTATGAAAAAAGAAACGCAATTAATCGTCGCTTTGGATACAGGATCGTTGGATGAGGCCCAACGGCTGGTGCGTGAATTATCGGCGTGCGTAAAATACTTTAAAATCGGCAGCCAGCTTTTTACCGCGTGCGGGCCGCGCTGTGTGGAGATGGTCCTGCGGGAAAACGCGGAGGTGTTTCTCGATTTAAAATTTCATGATATCCCGAATACGGTGGCCCAGGCGGCAGTAAGCGCGTTGCGGCTTGGTGTGTTTATGTTTAATGTCCATGCCATCGGAGGCAGCGTGATGCTTTCTAAAGTAATAGAGACGCTGAATAAAGAAGTTGATGCGTTAAAGGCGCGCAGGCCCCTGGTACTCGGGGTAACGGTGCTTACGAGTATGGACCGGCAGCAGCTTAACTCCGTGGGAGTTGTGCGCAGCGTAAAAAATGAGGTCATCCATCTGGCTAAGCTTTGTAAAAAGAACGGCCTGGACGGGGTTGTTTGTTCCGGGAAGGAAATTAATCTGCTGCGGCGCGTTATCGGCGAGGATTTTATGCTTGTTGTCCCGGGAATCAGGCCGGCATCCGTTGCGGCCGATGACCAGAAAAGAATCGTGACTCCGGCTGATGCGGCCCGGATGGGTGCGGATTATATAGTTGTCGGCAGGCCGGTTGTCGCGGCCGAGTCGCCGCTTTGCGCGGCGCAGGAAATCCTTGCCGAATTGCATGATGTTTAAGAAAAAGATTGTAAACGTAAAGAAAATTTTGTATCATATTTTTATTAAACAGAAAGATATGTGAAGGATGTTTGCCGATAAAAAACTAAGTAATATTGTGATTACTTCCATAGGCCTTACCACGGTTATCCCGATTTTGGTTGTAATCTATTTAATAAAACCGGATGTTTTTTTAAAGCAGGGCGTGGTTCAGGCGGCACCGATAATCGTAATTATAACGCTTATAATTGCCGGCAGCGGATTATCTTTGCTCCTGGGGGTAAGCAGGTCTATTGCCGAATTATCGAAAAATGCCGGTATTATCGCCAGCGGCAAACTGGTACAGCAGCAGGATAATAGGGAAGAAAGGCCGAGAAGCGAGGTCAGCGGATTGGCGGAATCGCTGAATTTAATTACCGAACAGCTTATATTTAATGTCGACGAGCTGGAAAGCAAGGCCATTCTTTTAGAGCGGACAAACCGCGAACTGGAGAATATTAACGCTAAAAAAAATGAATTTGTGTCCACGGTTACCCATGAATTGCGTGCGCCGTTGATTAATATAAAACAGTGCGCGGCGATCTTGCTGGATGAAGACAATATGGGGTACCTTACCTTAGAGCAAAAAGAGCATTTGGTTTTGATGAAAAACAATGCCGAACGCCTTATCTATTTAATCGCCGACCTGCTGGATGTTTCAAAGCTGGATTCCGGCAAGTTGCATATCGAACCGATCGAGATTAACAAAGTAATCGTTGATGCCGTGAGCATGGTTGAACACTGGAGCGAGAGCAAGGGAATGGACATGCAGTTAAGGCTTTCTTATCCGAATTGCTTAATTAATGCCGATGCGGAACGCATACGCCAGGTATTCACCAATTTGCTCAGTAACGCGATTAAATATACGCGCCTGCGCGGCCGCATAGAAGTTTATGATAAGCTGGTGAAAAGAGAGCCGCCGCAGGAAGAGGACAGCGCGGAAAATACAAAGAAAGAAAAAAAGAATTATATAGAAGTCTCCGTAAAAGATACCGGTATCGGGATCCCGGAAGAAGATTTGAAAAAAATATTCGAGCGTTTCGCGAAAGTAGCGCATCCGGATTTTGTGCAGGCGGGTTTGCAGAGCTCCGGGCTGGGATTATCGATTGTGCGTGAAATCGTCCGCATACACGGCGGGTATATTACAGTGGAGAGTAGAGTAAATATGGGAACAACCTTTACCGTGGGGTTTCCTGTCTATGAAGCAGAGAACGCTGACGGTAAAAACAAAACTGATTAAAAGGAGCTAATCTTGATTAAAAGCATGACGGGTTTTGGAAAAGGTAAACTTGCTTTTGCCGGCGGGTATGTTAAAGCGGAAATAAAAACGTTTAACCATAAATTTTTCGAATTAAGCGCCAAGCTGCCGGAGAATCTTCAGTCTTTTGAAGAGCAAATTAAAAAAAATATTAGAAAAAAGATACGCCGCGGCAAATGCTATCTCTGGATACAATATGAAAAATGCGATGATGCTACACAGGATATAGTACTGGATGAAAAAAAACTCGAGCGTTATTATTCTCTTCTGAAAGGCATCAAGAAAAAATTTAAATTAAAGGACGATATTACGCTGGCGCAGCTGCTGACTTTTCCGGAAATTATTAAATACAAACCCCGCAAGGAAAATACGGCGTTGCTCTGGCGTTCCACCTCCCAGGTGCTGAATAAGGCGCTTGAGGAGTTGCTCTCCATGCGGCAAAAAGAAGGCCGGGCCCTCAGCGCTGATGTCCTGATGCGCGTAAGACTTACGGAAAAATCTTTACATAAAATCAAGGCATTTCTTCCGCAGGCAATTGAATCCTACAAGGAAAAGATGCAGCAGAAACTGGATAAATGCCTGGATAAGAATAACGGGCGCAGCGACCGCTTAGATACGGAAGTGGCAATTTTTGCCAAAAACTGCGATGTCAGCGAAGAGCTGGCGCGGATGCAGGCGCATCTGGATAATCTTAAAGGTATGCTTAAAAAATCGGAAGAAGCGGGAAAAGTACTTGATTTTATCGCGCAGGAAATTCATCGTGAAATCAACACCGTGGGAGCAAAATCCTATGATTTTAAGATTTCCAGGGAAGTAATTTTCATAAAAGGCGAAGTTGAAAAAATTCGGGAACAAGTGCAGAATATAGAATAATGGGATCGAATAAGATACTTATCAATATCGGTTTTAATAACGCGGTTTCCCTCAGGCGTATCGTTGCCGTAGTCGGGCCGGATGCGGCGCCGGTGAAACGGCTTAAGGAAGAGGCGCGGCGGCAGAATAAACTTATCGACGCTACTAACGGCCGCCGTACGCGTGCGGTGATTATTACCGACAGCGATCATGTTGTTCTCTCCAGTGTCCAGCCGGAAACCCTAGCGCAGCGAATAGAAGACAATGAATAATAATAATAATAATAATAATAATAATAATAATAATAAGCGGGGAAGATTATTTGTTGTGTCCGCTCCTTCCGGAGCCGGAAAAACGACTTTATGCGAATATCTGGCATCTAATGTGCCGGGAGTGGTTCGTTCCATATCCGTGACAACAAGGCCTATGCGGGCGGGAGAAAAAGAAGGGCGCGATTACTTCTATGTCAATAAAGCGCAGTTTTTGAAAAAAATCAAAAATAAGGAATTTCTTGAATATGCCGAGGTTTTTGGGCAATATTACGGAACTCCGGCTGCTTTTGTCGAGCTTAATCTGCGGGCGAACAAGGATGTGATTTTGGCCATTGACGTACAGGGGGCAATGAAGATAAAGAAAAAACTCGGCAAAAATGCGGTTTTTGTTTTTATCCTGCCGCCTTTACTGACGGCCCTGAAAAAAAGGCTTATGGGAAGAAAGACCGACTCTATCAAACAAATAAAGCAGCGCCTGGCACTGGCAAAAAAAGAATTATCGTATTTGAACTGTTATGACTACAAGGTTATAAACGACGACGTGAAAACCGCGTCGGCGGAACTGAAATCCATAATCATTGCCGCGCGGTGCAGGATAAAATAATCCGGATGGAAAAAGGAGGTAGTCAGGAAATGATCGAAGTGCCAATGGAGGACTTATTAAAAAAAACCGGCAGCATTTTTAAACTGGTAAATCTGGCGGCAAAACGGACGAAGGATTTGAATGAAGGCTTTAAGCCGCGTCTGGCTACCTCCGGCAATAAAAAAAATGCGGCGATAGCGTTACAGGAAATTTCCGAAGGGAAGATCAAATTTAAAATTGATAATACACACATATGAATAAAAAGAAAGAAATCGTTATCGGCGTGACCGGCGGGATCAGCGCTTATAAGGCATGTGAACTGGTGCGCAGCCTGGCCAGGAAGGGATACGGCGTGACCGTGCTTATGAGCGCCGAGGCGAAGCATTTTGTCGGGCCGTTGACTTTCCGGACATTATCCGGCAGGCCGGTAATAAGCGATATGTTCAGCGAAGATGTTGCCTGGAATCCCTGCCATGTAGCTGTCGCGGAAAAGGCGGACATAGTCGTGGTTGTCCCGGCAACGGCGCATACAATCGCAAAGCTGGCACAAGGCCAATGCGACGATATCATCAGCTGCGTGGTTATGGCGACAAAGGCTAAGGTAATCGTCTGCCCGGCGATGAATGATAACATGTACGCACACCCGGCCATGCGGGAAAACATGAAAAAGATTGCCGGTTTCGGCTACACGATAATCGAGCCGATAAAAGGCGAACTTGCCTGCGGGAAAGTCGGGCTGGGGCATCTGGCCGGCATCAACACAATCCTGAAGGCGATAGAAAAGTCTCTCAAATGAGAAAACCGCATTTTCCCTGTAAAATTCTGATCACTGCCGGCCCTACTCACGAGCATCTGGACCCGGTGCGCTTTATTACCAATTCCTCAACCGGCACGATAGGTTATGAATTGGCGCGCTGCGCGCAGGAGCGTGGTCATAAAGTAGTGCTGATTTCCGGGCCGTCACATCTGGAAGCCCCCAAGGGAGTCAAAACCGTACGTGTGACCAGCGCGCGCCAGATGAAAAGGGAAGTTGACCGTTATTTTCCAGCATCGCAGTGCATAATCTGTGCCGCGGCAGTAAGCGACTTTCGTCCGGCACGTTTTCACGCGAAAAAAAACAAGAAAACAGAGGCGGATACGGTTGTGCGTTTGATAAAAAATCCCGATATCCTGCTTTCCCTGGGCCGAAAGAAAAAAGGCAGGATTCTGGTCGGTTTTGCGTTGGAAACGGATAATCTGCTTAAAAACAGCCGGGAAAAGCTAGAGAGAAAAAACCTTGATCTTATAATCGCTAATAAAATTTCTCTGCAGGATAGCCCGTTTGGCCGTGGCAGGTTCAATTACCTGCTTATAGACCGGCAGGGCCGGGATGAGCGTAATGGGATTACAAAGACCGCGCTTGCCGGAATTATCCTTGACAGGCTTGAAAAGATATGTTACGTTATGCTATACTTATATATATTAAAAGGGGGTATGACATGAAGACAAAAAATGCATTTACACTGATAGAATTACTGGTGGTTATGGCCATAATAATTATTCTGGCCGGATTTTTGCTTCCTGGTCTGGGACGCGCCCGAGAACAGGGACGCCGAACCAGCTGTATGAATAACTTAAAGCAAATAGGCTTGGCGATTGCGTTGTACCGGCTTGATAACAATGAGGCGTTTCCGGCAACTTTGGACGATCTTTGGATCGCTTCGGCGCCGGAAGATGGATATATTGATAATCTTAAGATTTTTGTTTGCCCCAGTTCCGGTAAAGGTCTTCCGGCATCACCGGGAGCCGGAGATTATTTCTATGATGGCACGGATTTAAAGACTGGAAAAGCGTTAACACCAAATTCACCTTCAACAGCATTAATTATTCGTGATAGTGATGTTAATTTTCATAAAGGTGGTAGAAATAATCTTTTTGCAGATGGGCATACAGAATGGGTTACAGAATAGGCAGTGTGTTGAAACTTATGATTTTATAAATATTGACTTAAATTAAGCACTTAAGAAAAGAAGCTCTTAAGTGCTTAATTTTTGATGAGGAAGTGATAACGGCGGTGTAGCCAAGTGGTAAGGCAGAGGTCTGCAAAACCTTTATTCAGCGGTTCGAATCCGCTCGCCGCCTCCACAAACCACTCGCGGTGAATTATAACAATTCATCGCTCGGGTTCATGGCAAGCCTATTTTTTAAGCGAGTGGTTTATGTCCTGAACCGGAGGAGAATACGACGACTGGTTTAGGGCAGTTAATAAAGCCTAAAAACAATATCCTCCTAAAAAGGAAGAGGAAAAATAAGCAGAGAATTCGAACCACAAATCGGTAAAGTTAAACGGTTACGAGGCCCGTTTCGGTCAGGCGGGTATCCTAACCGTAACCGGGAAACGATGTTTTTAGGGCGAGTGGTGGAATGGCATACACGATGGACTTAAAATCCATTGGCCTAACGGCTATAAGGGTTCGACTCCCTTCTCGCCCATTAAAATGAGCGCGTAACTTATGGAGCAAAGCGACATAAGTTACTGTGCGAATTTATCCCGAAGCATAGAGGGAAATTGTCAAAGAGAATTTCCCGATGTTTATGCGAGGGGTATACATATATATGCTGTTTTTAGGGCGGTTAGCTCAGTTGGTTAGAGCGTTGCGTTGACATCGCAAAGGTCACAGATTCGAGTTCTGTACCGCCCACCATAAACCACTCACGGTGAATTATAACAATTCACCGCTCGGGTTCATGGCAAGCCATATTGAACTAGAAATTATGTATTACGTCTATTAATAGGAAAATGTAGCGTAAATGGATATATCTATTCTAAGACATTCGTGTTCTCATATAATGGCACAGGCGGTTAAAGAGTTATATCCGGATGTGAAGGTAGCGATCGGGCCTTCGATTGAAGACGGATTTTATTACGACTTTGACAAGAAAGAGCCGTTTACCCCCGAGGATCTTGAGAAAATCGAAGAAAAGATGCGGCAGATAATTAAAAAGAACCTCGACTTTAAAAGAGAGCTTTGGGATAAACCGAAGGCAATTGAATTCTTTAAAAAATCCGGAGAAACATATAAGCTGGCGCTGATCGATGGGATCACCGATGAACAGGTAAGTATTTATCAGACCGGCAACGCGTTTACCGACCTTTGCAAAGGGCCGCATGTAAGGGCAACGGGCGAGATTGCGGCGTTTAAACTCCTATCCATTGCCGGCGCTTATTGGCGCGGAGATGAGCACAATCCCATGCTCCAGCGCATATACGGTACTTGTTTTGATTCCAAGGATGCATTAAAGGATTATTTGAGAAAAAGAGAAGAGGCGCAGAAACGCGACCACCGCAAGCTTGGCGTTGAGCTCGGGCTCTTTGAGATGTCGCCGGAAATGGGCGCCGGGCTGGTACTGTATCATCCTAAGGGAGCGTTGGTCAGGACAATAATCGAGGATTACGAAAAAAGAGAACACCGCAAACGCGGTTATCAAATGGTGATCGGCCCGCATATCATGAAATCCGATATTTGGGTACGTTCCGGGCATTACGATTACTACAAAGAGAATATGTATATCTTCACTATTGATAACCAGGAATACGCGGTAAAGCCGATGAACTGTCCCGGGCATATCCTGGTATATAAGTCGCGGATTAGGAGCTATAAAGAGCTGCCGCTGCGTTTTTTTGAACTGGGTACGGTTTACCGCCAGGAAAAATCCGGAGTGCTGCACGGCCTTTTGCGCGTGCGCGGATTCACACAGGATGACGCGCATCTTTTCTGCACGGAAGACAATTTAAAGAGCGAAATCAAGGGGATAATCGATTTTGTTATCGATACAATGAAGGCCTTCGGCTTTGAAGAATGGGAAATCGAACTAAGTACGCGGCCGCAAAAATCCATCGGTACGGATATCGACTGGGAAAGGGCCACCGCGGCATTAACCGATTCCTTGAAAGAAAAAGGCCTGGCATTTGATATAAACGAGGGAGACGGCGCCTTCTACGGGCCGAAGATAGATATAAAATTAAAAGATGCTTTAGGCCGCTCCTGGCAGTGCGCGACGATACAATGCGATTTCGCCTTACCGGAGCGTTTTGATTTGGCCTTTGTCGCGGCTGACGGGGCGCATAGGCGTCCGATTATGCTGCACCGGGTGCTTTTGGGCAGCCTGGAACGGTTTATGGGCGCGCTAATCGAGCACTATGCGGGCGCGTTTCCGGTATGGTTGTCTCCGGTACAGGCGCAGATTATCCCGGTAACCGATAATCAGCATGAATACGCGCAAAAGATGAAAGAAGCTTTGGAAAAAGAGGATATCCGCGCGGAAGCGGATTTACGCGGTGAGAAGGTCGGATATAAGATTCGGGAGGCGGTCATGCAAAAGGTTCCTTATCTTATTGTCGTGGGTGAAAAGGAAGTGACGGAAAATGCCTTGTCCGTGCGCTATGAACGCGGGCCGGATAAGGGTAAGGTTTCTAGTGGAGTTAGTCTTACGGAATTCATAAATACGATCAAAAAACAGATCATGGAAAGGAAATAAGGAGGTGGGAACATTTCAAAGTATGTAAGAATTAATGAGCAGATTCGGGTAAAAGAGGTACGTTTGATTGGTTCTGAGGGCCAGCAGGTCGGAATTGTCGCTGCTCCGGAAGCACTGAGCATGGCACGCACGGAGCAGTTGGACCTCGTAGAGGTGGCTCCGCAATCTGTACCGCCGGTATGCCGAATCATGGATTATACGAAGTTCAAGTATGATCAGGCTAAAAAAGAACGGGAAGCGAAAAAGAAACAGCGTGTAATGCATCTTAAGGAATTAAGGCTTAACCCGAAGATTGAGGCGCATGATTACCAGGTAAAGTTAAAGCACTTGGAGAAGTTTCTCAAACATCATGATAAAGTTAAAGTGAGAATGACGTTTCGCGGCAGGGAAATGGCGCATATGGAGCTGGGGAGAGTGATTCTTGATCGGATGGTTAACGATGCCGCCGAATACGGAGAACTGGAAAAACCCGCTGTGCAGGAAGGCCGGAACATCATATTAGTGTTTAAACCAAAGGCATAATAACAGAAAGAGGTACGATTAATGCCAAAACTTAAGACAAAAAAAGGCGTTAAAAAACGTTTCTCTTTTACCAAGAAGAACAAGGTGAAAAGAGATAAAGCAAATAAAGGCCACTTAAAAACATCGAAGAACAGCAAACGTAAAAGAGGCCTGCGCAGGACTGCTACGGTATCAAAGTCCGAGACAAAGATGATAAAAACGCTGATGCCGTATAATTAAAGTAGCCCGCCAAGTGGACACTGTAAGTGGACAATGGCGAGGCCTCGCCGTGGGCGGCTTCAGAGAAGTAACTCGGCGGGAGAGTAGAAAGAGTATCCGCTTTGAAAGAAAGGGAAGTTTCGTGTGATAAATTTCATGTATTTAGCGGAAGTAATTTGACCGCGTAATTTACGCCACGATGTTCCGTAAATTATGGTCTCAGTGAGGAGGTAATAAGAAATGCCACGTGTAAAAAGAACACCAGCAACAAAAGCAAGAAAGAAGAAGATTATTAAAGGCGCGAAAGGCGCGTTTGGCCTGCGCAAAAACGTGTACCGCAGGGCAAAGGAAACCGTGCAAAGAGCGCTTGTATTTGCCTATCGTGACCGCCGCAACAAGAAACGCGAGTTCCGCCAGTTATGGACGGCGCGAATTAATGCCGCGGTGAGGGAATATGACTTGTCATACAGCCGTTTTATCGGCGGCCTGAAAAAGGCGAAGATCGGCCTGGATCGCAAGATGCTTGCCGAAATGGCGGTGAATGACAAGCCGACATTCGCGGTATTGGTGGATAAAATAAAGTCTGTTAACTGATTTACGCGGCTGCTTAAAATATTTATATTAAGCATGCCTGTCGTTAAACACAAAAACAATCCTATTTTATGCAGGACAAACTTGTCCAAATAGAAAAAGAATTCGAGCAAGACGCGGCACAGATAGCTTCCGTGGAAAACCTGGAGGCTGTGCGCATTAAATACCTGGGCAGAAAAGACGGCGAGATTACCCGGGTGTTTAAACTTTTACCGCAGTTAGCTGTGCCGGAAAAGGCGCGATTCGGCCAGAAGATAAATGAGCTTAAGGAAAAGATATCACAAAGAATAGAGCAAAAAGCTAAAGAACTCGAAACACAACGTAAACAGGCATTGCTCAGCGGTGCGGCCGCCGGTCCGGATACCTCTCTGCCGTCGATAAAAGGGAGAATCGGCGCGGAACATCCTTTGGCCATAGTTATTGAGGAAATCTGCGGTTTGTTCGTAGAGATGGGTTTTCGCGTTATGGAAGGCCCGGAAATAGAAACGGAGTATTATAACTTTGAAGCGCTGAACATACCGCTTGAACACCCTTCACGCGAGGCGTTTGACACCTTTTATCTTGAAAACAGGTGTTTGCTGCGCAGCCATACCTCTCCGGTACAGGTGCGTTTTATGGAAAATAACAAGCCGCCGGTACAGATAGTCGTGCCTGGCCGGGTCTACCGTCCGGACGCCACCGACGCCAGCCATTCATATATGTTCCACCAGATTGAAGGATTGCTTATTGATAAAGGAATTACCTTCGCGCATTTAAAAGGCGTGCTCGGCGTATTCGCGAAAAAACTTTTCGGTGAAAAAACGCAGATGCGTTTTCGGCCGCATTTCTTTCCGTTTACGGAGCCGAGCGCGGAGGTTGACGTTACCTGTATCATTTGCAGCGGCAAAGGCTGTAGTGTTTGTAAGCAGAGCGGGTGGCTGGAGATTCTCGGCTCAGGCATGGTGCACCCGAATGTTTTAAAGGCCGGAGGCATAGACAGTAAAATATATTCCGGGTTTGCCTTCGGCATGGGGATAGAGCGTATTGCCATGCTCAAATACGGGATTGACGATATCCGTTTATTTTTTGATAATGACATCCGTTTTATAAGACAGTTTAGTTAGAGAATAATTAATAGTTAAATTTTTTAAAAAGACGCCAAGACAATGAAACTTTCTTTAAACTGGTTAAAAGAATACGTAGATATCAAGTCTCCGGCGAATGAGATTGCGCGAAAGCTTACCTTTGCCGGACTGGAAGTCGGCGCTACGGAAAAAATCGGCAAGGACTCGGTTTTTGAAATCGAGATTACTTCCAACCGGCCGGATTGGCTCAGCCATATCGGGGTAGCCAGGGAATTGGCCGCGCTTTACGCAACACAGGTCAAAACAGTCAGAGTTGATTTACTTAAGCCAAAAACGAAAAACATTTTCGCGTTTTCGATAGAGATAGAAGATAGACACGCCTGTGCGCGTTATGTAGGCCGGCTGATAAGAAACGTAAATATCAAGGCCTCGCCGCAGTGGATGGCGCAGCGGCTTGGCAATGTCGGGTTCCGGCAGGTCAACAGCGGTGCGGATATTACTAATTACTGCTTGTATGAAACCGGCCAGCCCATGCATGCCTTTGATTTCGACAAGCTGGAGGGCGGGAAAATAATCGTGCGCCGCGCGAAGAAGGGCGAAAGTATTGTTACTATCGACGGGGTGAAGCGTGAGCTGGACCCCTCGATTCTGGTTATTGCCGATGCGAAAAAACCCGTAGCCGTTGCCGGTATTATGGGCGGGATTGATACAGAGGTAACGCAAAACACAAAAAACATATTACTGGAAAGCGCCTTCTTTGACCCGGTAACCATCCGCCGTGCTTCAAGAAAACTCGGTCTTTCTTCGGAATCGAATTACCGTTTTGAGCGAAAAGTCGATATCGAAAACGTACTTTTTTCTTCGCAGCGCGCCGCACTTTTGTACAAGGAAATCGCCGCCGGCGACATCTCCGAGCCGGCAGTGGATATTAATTATGGCAAACAAAGATTAAAAACAATTAAACTGAGCATTTCGAACATATCCCGGCTTACGGGCGCGGATATTCCGGCCCGTGAGATAAAGCAAATATTAACGGCCCTGGGCTTCGGGGTTAAGGCCGCCAAGCTAAAAGGAGCCTTTAGCGTAACCGTACCGAGTTTTCGTAACGACGTTTCCATTGAAGAAGACCTTATCGAAGAGGTCGTACGTATCTGGGGCTATCACAAGGTCGAAGCGGCAATGCCGGTTCTCAGCGCGCATGTGGAGCCTGCCTACACAAAGCAATATACCTATAAACAGAGGATACGGCAATTTATGCTTGCGCTCGGGCTGGATGAGGTATTTACCTATTCGCTGCTTAGCAAAAAGAATCTCGAGGACGCCGCGTCAATGATTGATTCTCCGGCACATTTGATTAATCCGCTCAGCTGTGAACAGGAGTATATGCGCGCTGCGCTGCTGCCTTCGTTTTTAAAGATAATCAATCTAAACCTCAACCGCAAAAACAAGGATATTAAGATATTCGAAATAGGAAAGGTTTATGCGAAACAGACAAAGGTATATGATGAGCGTGAGATGCTGGGTATCGCCTTAACGGGTAACCGTTTTCATAACTGGCAGGATCATGCCCGGGCAGTAGATTTTTACGATATTAAAGGCGCGGTAGAATTACTGCTTGAGCGTCTCGGCATTGAAAAATATGAGTTTAAACACAGCGGCTATGACTTCCTCTCGGCAGCAGAGTCCGTGGAGGTAGTTATGGCTGGGGGCGCATCCTGCGGCTGGTTCGGCCGTGTAGACAAGAAAATACTTAAAAATTTTGATATCAGTACGGATGTATATTTTGCCCAGCTGGATATTAAGGCATTGGTCGAAAACATTAAGGAAGTCCGTAAATTCACAACTTTGGCAAAGTATCCTTCATCTCCAAGGGATATTGCAATTGTGGTCAAAGAAGAGACTGCTGCAGAAGAAGCGCTCGCGATTATTAGCGAGGTTGCGGGTGGGCTGGCGGCAAAAATCGAACTCTTTGACGTGTATAAAGGCAACCAGATTCCGGCAGATCATAAAAGCCTTGCTTTTTCCATAGAATACCAGAGCAGGGAGTCTACACTTACCGAAGAGCAAATCAATACGGCCCATAGCGCGGTCCAGGACGCCTTACTGCAAAGATTAGAGGCGAGCCTGAGGTAAAAATTCTAAAGTCCCATGAAATACTCGCAAGCTAAGCAGGGAAGAGTTTTTGTTATCCGTCTTGAGAACGGCGAAATCATTCATTATGCATATAGCCTGCGGCAGGAAAAGCGCTACACTTACCGGTTGCGTGTGCAGAGGCGTTAAGGTCTGGCATGTTATAGAAGTGGTATTGTTTGAGCTAGTTGGTACTAAGGCCGTGCGCGCCTTAGACAGGGGAACAGGTTTGGAACTGCTGAGTCCGTAAGCAGAGAATAATAGAGAGTGTTTAAAAAGTCATTAAATCCATAAACGTTTTATAGCAGTATGGGGTATGCATATCGGCTCCTATCTGGGAGGATTATTCGGGATTATTATCGCGGTTATTCGTATACTGAAACTCCAAGGGAAAAAATAGGAATATAAATGCCTTTACTTGTTCGTAACATCCCACACGCCGGCCCATGCCTGCGGAGGATTATCGATAAGATATCGACATTTTTCGACATAAGCTGATGCGGGGGGGTCATCGTTTTTAATCACAGAAAATATTTTTATCGCTTCCTCAAAATTTCCTTTGTAAAACATATCGTGGCCATGTGCAAAAGTTTCGTATATCTTTCTTTTGGCTTCATATTCATCGTGAAAAATGGGTTCAAAAACCGTAACCGGTTTGTTTTTTCCGACCACAGTCACGCAGCCAACTTCACGCATTGCAAACCTATTGCCTGCCAATTCTCGTGTTGACTGAGAAATCAGGATATAAGTACCGAATTGTTTATTTACTCCTTCCAAACGCGCGGCAAGATTAACCGCGTCACCAACTACCGTATAGTCAAACCTTGCGTCTGAGCCCATGTTGCCGACAATAGCCGGCCCCGTATTAATACCGATGCGCATCCGGACTTCTTTGCCAAAACGTTTTTTGAAATTGTCGTTCATTTCTTTAAGCCGCTGCTGAGAACGGAGTGCGGTTTGAACGGCACAGGAAGCGTGTTCGGAGACTTCAATAGGCGCGTTCCAAAAAGCGATAATAGCGTCACCATCATATTTATCTATTGTTCCGCCTTCTTCGAGTATAATCGCGGACATAGCGGAAAAATAGTAGTTTAAAAACCGCGTGAGGTCTTCCGGATCCATTTGTTCGCTAAGTAAATCTACTAAACTATTCGGGTCATAACCAAGACGTTTTAAAATTGTTACGGCATTTTTATCTGCTTCCTGTTCAAAATTCCTTGAATAACCGTTATTAACCATCGTAGAGGTAATATCGGAAATGGAATCCTCAAAGGTTGTGATAAGTTCGGAGAGGTCACTATCGCCGAATGATTTTGCTCCTTCTATGGCAAGCGTGTTCAAAGCTGCGGTTATACGGGACTTTTTAATTGCCTGAAGGCCGTGTTTATTCTGTACATGAGCAATTTCATGTGCCAGTACTGCGGCAAGCGCTCCTTCGTGTTGACAACACCTGAGCATGCCGCGAGTAACAAAAATAAATCCTCCCGGTGCGGCGAAAGCATTGATTTGCTCTGAATCCAAGATCAGAAAATGATATCCGCCGAATGTTTCCGGCATATCTGAAGCCTGGGAGAGGGTTTGTCCTAAAATATTAATATACATATTGGCCGCTTCATTGTTATGCGGCAAATACTTATTAATAATAACCGCACCAACGGTTCTGCCTATGTAGTATTCCTGTTCCGCGTTGATCTCCTCAAAGCTTCTGGCCACGGCTTTAGTGCTTTTTTCAATAGATTTAGCCTGCTTATCGTCTATAACTCCGGCAGCCTTACCGATGCTGATCCCGATATCAGACATAACTTCCAGCATTGTACTTCTTGATTTTTCGTTAGAGTATGTTACAATAATACTCGATATAAAGTTTGCTTATATATTTTTAATTGCCCCTGTAGCTCAGTATGGATAGAGCAGCGGTTTCCTAAACCGTTTGCCGGACGTTCGAACCGTCTCAGGGGCACCATTTTATTCATAATCGCAAAGGATTATTGTTAATATGATAGATTTGCATACACATACGTTGTTCAGCGATGGAGAGCTTTTGCCGGAGGAACTTGTGCGCAGGGCCGAGGTTGCCGGTTATCAGGTGCTGGGAATTACAGACCATGTGGACACATCAAATATTGATTTTGTCCTTCCGCGGATTGTAAAGGTCTGTAGGGCTCTGGCTGGGAAGGTGAATATAACCGTTATTCCCGGGGTAGAGATTACGCATGTACTGCCAGCGGACTTTTACGGTCTGGTACAGTACGCGCGGGCAAACGGCGCGTGCCTGGTCATCGGGCATGGTGAAACCTTGTCCGAGCCGGTGCGCAGCGGCACGAACCTCGCGGCAATTGAAGCCGGAGTGGATATCCTTGCGCATCCGGGAATTATTGCGGAGAATGAGGCAAGGCTTGCCGCGGAAAAAGGCGTATCGTTGGAAATCAGTGCCCGTAAGGGGCATTGCCTTGGTAACGGCCATGTTGTAAAGACAGCCCTGAGTACCGGAGCAAGGCTTGTGCTTAATTCTGACACCCATTCTCCCGATAATCTGATTACACGTAAACAGGCGGATCTGATCGCGCGGGGAGCGGGACTTGAACAAGAGCAGATTCAGGAAGTTTTGCGTAAAAATATTGAAGAATTGGCAAAAATATTAATAACAAGGTTTAGCCGGTAATTTTAAAGGGGAGGGACGGTGTGGGGAAAGAAAATTTTTTAACGTTTGTTCTGGCGGCGGGCGTCATATGTTTTACCTGCAGTGCTTGTTCAACCGTGTCTACGGGGAAGACGCGAGATGGGTCTTATAAGATAACGCAGACGATGGAAATATCTTCACAACTGCGTTTTGACGATACCCCCGTACCGTCAGGATTTTCCTTGGATCGTAAAGGCTCTTTTGTTTTTCAGAATGATGAAACAAGGATGGGAACGATGACTTACATCGGTAAAACGGATTTAGGGGCGCTTATTAAGTTTTATAAACGAAACATGGCACTTAACGGATGGGTGCTTATGAATTCCGTTGAGTTTGACAAGGTGATTTTGAATTTTGAAAAGGATAAAGAAGGTTGTATCGTGATGCTTGAAAAAAGCGGCATGGGAAAATCAGTTATAACACTAAGCCTTTCGCCGTTATCCAAAGCCGGCATAGCGATTAAAGAAAAGGATAAAAAAAAATAAATAGTGCGGTCGAAAAATCGTAACCGCCAATATCTTGCCAAAAACGGCGAGTAATGCTACAATAAGCTTAGGGGATACAGCCGGTATAATGTAATAAGAGCGCAGAAGTAAAAACAAGGAGGTTTCCGATGGAACGGCGGCAGAAAAACAGAACGCTTACGTTGCTTTTTATCCGGTTCAGCTACGAAAACGCTAAAGAGGATATATGCGGAGAAAGTTTTACTCATGATGCGAGTTCGGATGGATTCTGTTTGCTTACATCTTCGCGCTTAAAGATAAATGATGCCTTGAAATTGAATATTGACGTGCCGATTAACCCGGATATAACCATGGCAGAGGGAAGGGTATGCTGGGTCAGTCAAAAAACTCTTAAGGATGAAATCGGCAAGGAAGTATTTCCTGTAGGTGTGGAAATTACCTACATGGATAGCCACGACAAAGAGTTTTTTGAAGAATATTTGCAGCGTTCAGTAAAAAGGTGATAAATCCGCCGGTATCATACTGCTATTTTTCTTGATGTAATAACTGCTGCCGACCATAATTATTTCAATTTGAGACAATGGCTAATATTGAGCTGAATGACGACAATTTTTGCTTTGTGTGCGGAAAGAACAACGCGAACGGTTTGAAGCTGGATTTTGTTAAAACCGAGGATGGAAAAATCCACTGTGAGTTTCTTCCGCAGAAATATCACCAGGGGTTTGCCGGTATCGTGCACGGCGGCATTATCGGCCTGATTCTTGATGAAGCAATGGTAAACCTGCTTTGGAAGCAGGGTAAACACGCGGTAACTGCGCATCTGGAATTGCGCTTAAAAAAAACAGCCTATGTCGGAGAAAAGCTGTTTTTTGAGGCTGGTATCGAAACCGAAGAGAAAAGGCTTATATGTACCTATGGTATATGCCGCGATAGGCATAATGCGGTTGTGGCTGAGGCAAAGGCCAAGTGTATGCGGGTATAGGGTGAATTAAAATTACAAATAACAAATTCCAAATCTCAAATAAATTCCAATTATCAAAATTCCAATACCCGAAACAGTTTTGGTCATTAGAGAATTGGGATTTGGAGCTTATTTGTGATTTGGTGCTTGGAATTTGAAATTTTTGACAGAATAAATATTAATATAAAAAAAGGAGGTATTGCCATGTTTTCCCTGAAGATGCGGATGTATGTACTGGTTGCGCTTATGTTTTCTTTTTTATATGCCGTCGTAACCATGATATCCTATGCGATGGGCGTGGTAAATTTCGGCGCCTATTTTGTGATTACAATCATATTCATGCTTATACAGTATATGCTCGGCCCGAAAATGGTTGAATGGTCAATGCGGGTGCGCTATGTAAAGGATGGTGAGTATTCGCAGCTGGTGTCGATGGTCAGGGAACTGGCGCATAAGGCCAATATCCCCATGCCGCGCGTAGCGGTGTCCCAAATGACGGTTCCGAACGCGTTTGCTTACGGCCGCTGGCTTAGTGACGGCCGCGTTTGCGTAACACAGGGGATATTGCAGCTGCTGAATCCGGATGAACTTAACGCCGTACTCGCGCATGAGATATCACACATCAAAAACCGCGACGTGCTCACAATCACGCTGCTTTCGGTTATTCCGCTGGTGCTCTACCGCATCGCGTTTCATATGTTTTTTTACGGTGGCCGTTCCCGGCGGGAAGGGCAAAGTACGCTGTTATTCGGCCTGGCGGCTTTGGTCATGTATTTTATTACGAACCTGATTGTGCTTTACGGTTCGCGTATAAGGGAATATTTTGCCGACCAGGGGGCCGTACAGCTGGGCAATCATCCGAAATATTTGGCCTCAGCGCTCTATAAACTGGTTTACGGCAGTGCGCGCATGTCGCGGGAACAGCTAAGGGAAGTAGAGGGTATGAAGGCATTTTTTGTCAATGACCCTTCGCGGGCAGTGGGAGAATTGAAGGAATTGAGTCAAATAGATGTTGACGGCAGCGGGACGATTGATGCCGAGGAATTGAGAATACTGCGTGCTCAGGTCTTAAAACTCAACTCCGCGGATAAATTCTTTGAGATATTTAGTACGCATCCGAATATGCTTAAGCGGATTAAGCGGCTTTCGACATATGTGGCGAAATAACAACAAGTTAAAACAGGAGAGAAATAAGTGAAGAAAAAGCGCGCGGTAGAGTATTCTTTGCAGGAAGACGGTAAGTTTATAATCAAAAATTATGATTTGGCAAAGCCTTTCGCCAGTTTTTTTCCGGGCATCGCCGGGCTGTTCGGGATTCCCATGTGGGTGTTTTATGTCAACCGTGGCCAGGGGATTGTGAGTTTCGGCACCGAAGACAAGAAGCATTCCATCCTGGAATTTTTTCCGGCAAACCGGGCATGGCAGTTTGTTTCAAAACGCGGCTTCCGCACGTTTTTGAAAATTAAAAGCGGAGAAAAGGTTTTTTGCTATGAGCCGTTTCAGAATACGCAAATGAGTGAAAAACTTGATATTGAACGCAGAATGGCGATATCTTCGGGAGATTTCGGAATTTGTGAAGACAATCGCAGCGCGGGAATTTTCGTCAGCGTGGATTATTGTACTCTGCCTGATGAACCGCTGGCTTGTCTTATGCGCAAAGTTACGATTAAGAATACTTCGCGTTCATCGAAGAATATCGAGATGCTTGACGGATTGCCGCAGATGGTTCCTTACGGCGTAAATGACCGCTTTCTTAAGGAGCTCGGCCGTACGATTGAGGCCTGGATGAAGGTTGATTTTGTAACGAAGTTCAGGGTGCCGTATTATAAACTGACCGTTGACCCCACGGACAGGCCGCAGGTGATTTATATCAACGGCGGTAATTTTTATTATAATTTCAGCGTTAAAAATTCCCGGATGAAAAAGAGCGCGTTTATTGTCGACCCGAATCTGGTTTTTGGTCCGGTAAGTGATTTTAATTATCCGCAGCGCTTTTTTGCGGAGCGTTTCAGCGTGCCAAAGGAACAGGTAACCTGCGCTAAGACATCTTCCGCTTTCGGCTATACGAATTTCGCGCTTAAACCCGGGGAAGAGGTTTGTATCGTCAGTCTTATCGGTTACGCCCATGATGAAAAACATCTTCAGGAGTTTATTGCTAATACGGAAAATATCGAATTCTTAGATAAGAAGTGTTCCGATTATACGGGAATCATAGCGAGATTGCAAAACTATATCTTTACGGCAAGCCCGGATAATGCCTATAACCTGTATTGCCGTCAAACATACCTTGATAATGTCATGCGCGGCGGTTTTCCGCTCACCGTCAAAGGTAACGGTAAAAAGCATATTGTGCATATTTATTCACGCAGGCACGGCGACCTTGAGCGCGACTATAATAATTTCCTGACCGAGGCAGCCTATCTTTCGCAGGGAAACGGTAATTACCGCGACGTAAATCAAAACCGTAGAAACGACGTCTGGTTTAACGCGGACGTTGAAGATGAGAATGTTATCGCCTTTTTTAACCTCTTACAGCTGGATGGATTCAATCCCTTGATTGTGTTTGGCGACCGTTTCCGGCTTAAAGATAAGGTCAAATTTGAATCCTGCCGCGGGCTATTCAAAAAAGAAGCGGATTGGCAAAAAGTATATGGTTTCATTGAAAAACAGTTTGCTGCAGGCGGGCTGTTTATGTTTTTGGAGAAGAACGGTATCGCTTTAAAAACCACAAAGGAAAAATTTCTTGTGGACGTTCTTTCTTGTTGTGATAAACAGGAAAATGCCGAACACGGGGACGGTTTCTGGGTCGACCATTGGACGTACAATATTGATGCCTTGGAGGCATACCTGGCGATTTATCCGGAGCGGCTGCAGGATATACTGATTAAGACAAAGCGTTTTGTTTTCTTCAATAACTTTGTGAAGGTAAAACCGCGGGAAGACAAATACGTTCTCTTCGAAGGCAGGGTGCGGCAATATCATGCCGTGTCCGTGGAAGAACTCGAAGAAGATTCGGAACTGAGTAAAAAAATCAGCAGCGCGGACTGGGCGGTACGCACGGAATACGGCAAGGCCGAGGTATACAAAACTACGCTGCTGGTAAAGATTCTCTGTCTTATCGCCAATAAAACCGCGTCGCTCGATCCCTCTGGCAGCGGAATCGAGATGGAGGCGAATAAACCCGGCTGGTATGACGCGCTTAACGGATTACCCGGGCTTTTCGGTTCTTCTGTGTGTGAAACAATGGAGCTGAAGCGTCTTATTGAGTTCGTACTCAGCGCGTTATCCGCAATTAATGTCAACGAGGATGATTCCGCGGCGCTGCCCGAGGAGCTGCATTTATTCTTAAATGATATCGATAAGCTTATTGTTGAATATAATCAAAACACCTCAGATAACCGGGATATGGATTATTGGGACAAAAGCTATGCCTTAAAAGAAGCCTACCGGCGAAAAATCGCATCCGGCATAAGCGGGAAAGAATTGCCGCTGCGCTATGCGGAGCTTAAAAGTATGCTCAGACGTATGGAGGATAAGCTGACCCGGGGAATTTCCCGAGCCTATGTAGCCAGGAGCGGACTTTTTCATACGTATTACATTAATGAAGTCGTTGAATTTGAAAAGATCAAGGGCGAAAATGACAACGCGGTTAAGATGAGCGCGGACGGATTGGAATGTGTGCGGCCTTTGCGTTTTGAACAAAAACCCCTGCCGCTGTTCCTGGAGGCGCAGGTACATGCCCTGCGTATCGAACCCGAGCAAAAAAAGGCGCTGGCGATTTACCGTAATACGAAAAAAAGCCCTTTATACGATAAAAAACTTAAGATGTATAAGGTCAACGCGCCGCTGTCTAAGCTGAGCGAAGAAATCGGCCGCGCGAGGATATTTACCCCCGGATGGCTGGAAAACGAATCGATATGGCTGCACATGGAATATAAATTCATTTTAGAACTCCTGCGGCACGGTTTATATGAGGAGTTTTTTAGCGAGTTTAAAAATGTGCTTATCCCGTTCCAGCCGGCAGAGCGCTACGGCAGAAGTATCCTGGAGAATTCCTCATTTCTCGTCAGCAGCGCTTTTCCGGATAAAGAGCTGCATGGGAACGGCTTTGTCGCGCGTTTGAGCGGTTCAACCGCGGAATTTATTAATATGTGGCTATGGATGAATGTCGGGCAGAACCCGTTTATTATCGCTAAGGATAATGACGTTGTCTTTAAGCCGATCCCCGTATTGCCGGCATGGATGTTTTTGAAAAAGCCGACGGAATTTGATTTTCATCAGCCGGATGGAACGAAAACAGTTCTGCTGATGCCGAAAAACAGCTATGCGTTTAATTTTCTGGGTACAACACTTATTGTCTATCATAACCCGGGCAGGAAAGATACCTTTTCCGCAGGCGGCGTAAAACCGCGGCAGTTTAAAATTACGGATATCAATGCTGTGGAAACGGTGATCGATGCCGATTGCCTTGGGGCGACTTACGCGCAGCAATTACGCGAGGGGAATATCCGCAGAATGGACATTTTGCTCGGTTGAGCGTTAGCCGGTTTATCCTAAGAGATACTAAGCATCGCCGAGGTTTTGGCAGGGAAGTGCTAAGGTATTACAATCATTGTTGTTCCTGCACCGCTGTTATTCCCGCGAAAGCGGGAATCTGTACAATCTCCACCTGTTCTATAACATCGAACACTTGTTCTATTCCATGAAACACCCTTGTCGCGAAAAGTATGCAATTTTTGCGACACGCAGGATTTCTACAGTAGCCGATACGAACTTTCTAAATAATAATTCCATCTAAGATTTATATTGACTTTATTATGAATTATGGTAAAATAAAATGTCCACTAATAGTAAATGTCCACTAGGTAGTGGACATTTAGAAGAATTGGACATTTATGTAAGGAGTAAATATAATGCTCCATTTAACTACGCTCAGGGTCATCCTGAGCATAAGGGAGTCGAAGGATGAAAATACTCTTAAGCGATAAAGCGGCAATTATTATACGTGCCATGTTATCCCAGCCGGCCCGAAAATGGGTTGCCAGAGATTTTGAGAAGGAATTTGGCGTGGGCCGAGCGCGCGCGGCTGCAGTCTTGTCCGAATTACGCGCTAAGGGTTTTGTCGGAGGGATTCGTTCCGGAAGGCTTGCGCATAGCGTATTGCAAAACAAAGAGGAGCTAATCGAGGAATGGCTAAAGCTTTATAAATTCGAGCGCAATGAGACTTATCTTTATTATTCCGCGCGCGAAGATGTTTTAAGGAGTTTGAAAAACTATTTTGCTTCTAAAAAACAAGAGCAGGCATATGCTTTGACGCTCCATACAGGAGCGAATTTTATTACGCATTACGTCAATACGCCGACGATGTACTGCTATTTACCGGCAGAAAATTTCAAAAATGCTTCACTGGACTTAAGACAGGCTCTTGATCTGAAAGAATTAAAAAGAGGCGGGAATTTTTGTTTAATAAAACCGTATTATAAAACCGCCGTATTTTTTAATACTCAAACAATAAAAGGGTACAATGTGGTCTCATATCTCCAACTTTATTTGGATCTGTATCATTTTCCGCAGAGAGGCAGAGACCACGCGGAGTATTTGCTGAAAACTTTAAAAGAGGAAGGAAAGAACATTGTCTAAAGAATTTCCGGGAGAGAAACTTCTTATCAAAGTCATAAATGATTTGGCTGATTTTTTGCCATATCTGGTGCTTGTCGGCGGCTGGGTGCCTTATATCTATGCCAGGTATATTTGGAAGAATGTCCCTAATATGGCGGTAACAACAGGAGATATTGATTTTGGCGTTGGCGCTCAAGATTTTAAGGGTAAAGATACAGTTTCTTCTCGTGTTCAAAGGCTGGGTTATGGAGAACGCCATGTTTCAATGGATAGAATGGTTCCTTTTATACCGATTGTAAAAGACCTGGAGGGAGATCTGAAAGCCGAGGTTGAATTTATTACTGACCCTAAGGTTCCAAGAAAGATTGTGGATAAAATTATCGGCACAGCAATCAAAATCAACGAGATCAAACATTTCAGTTTATTGCTTGATTCTGTGATGACGGCGCAAATGGATGCAAGGGCTATTCAGATACCAACCGAATCCATGTTTACTTTCCATAAAATGCTTACATTTATAGAGAGAGAGAATAAGGATAAGTTAAAGAAGGATCTTTATTATGTTTACTATATGTTGAGATTCTGCCCTAAAAAGGAACAGCTTGCTGATGATGTCGTCACTCTTATTAAAAAACAAAAAGAAGGGAAAAAGGTTAAGGAAAACCTTAAAGAATATTTCAGTAGTATCGACTCAAAAGGGCCCTTGCTTGTAGAACAGGAGAATGGCCCTGATGCCTATATTGATGATGTGCGGCAAGATGTTTTTGATAAGTTTAGTGGAATCCGGCGAAGGGTTGAAGAGTGAAGACTTACGATAATGGATGTTGATTTGAAAGAATATTGACAGTCAGATTTAACCCCGGACTTATACGATGGAACGCCGGATAAGTTATAGAAAAATTACGATAGTCGGTAGCTGAATGATCATCGTATAAAATCGCTTGTGAATAGCTATAATTACAGCCAAAGGTGGCAAAATAGGACATATAAGATGATAAAATTCGGCATCAGACAATCATTTGACAGAATTGACCAGATTGAAGAGAGATATGCCAATATAAACGTTCCTGTAGAGGTAGCATTGCCATATTACTGGGACATCTATGAGCCGGTTAGGGCGCATTTAGGTGAGACCGCGGGAAAGATTAAATCTTATGGCACGCAGGTTCTAAGCGTCCACGCGGTTCAATCGCCTATTACAGATAAGAGGTTTAAGGTATGGGGCAAGGAGATGTCCGAGTTCGCGAAAACGCTCGGAGCGATGACTATTACCCTGCATCCTAATAATGTTAATAAAGATCAAGCGGTACAAGACGAAGCACTCAAGAATTTAGAATATTTTACCGGTTTGGATAAAAACGATGCGGTCTTTTGCATTGAGACCTTTGAAGGCAAGCGAAGAGTTTTCACTCCCGATGAAATAGTATCATGTAATTTGCCGATGACGCTGGATACATCGCATATACGTGATGACGAAAAGGTCTGGAGTTTGCTCAAAGGCTATAAAGAGCGCATTTTAAATGTTCATCTTTCAGCCAGAGAAGGCGGTAAACAGCATTTGCCTATAGATGATTTTTGCAAAGATGTGGTGCGTTATCTGATAGACAGCAAATGGAATGGCAATGTGATTCTGGAATATCTCTTTGAGTATCACGACCAGATGCTGAAGGATTTGGAGCTGTTAAAAGCGATGCGGTAAGCGGCAAGTCGAGAGGTTAGATCAAAAATCCAACGATTAAGGACGGCCAAAAAATAGCTAAACGCCTCAAAGGGGCGAAATGAGCAGTCGTGCGCCTTGAGTCATTATTTTTAGTTTACAAATAAGGCTCTCAGGATATGACATTTATGTTGACAACCGCAGATTTTTGTTGTATAAGAAGTTTACGATAATCGTTCACTGACTGATAACCGTAAACTATAGGACAATGGGATAAAACCATGGTAAAATATTTTGGGCCAAAAGAAACAGAAGTTATTTCTCGTCTTTCATATGAGAAGGTAACGCTCATCACTAAAGAGAAGTTTGACAAGTTTTTTGGGCAATCCTTTTTGACGCGCCAGATTATCTATCAACTCAAGAAGAAGGGGATTTTGAAACCGATCATCAAGGGCATCTATTATTATTCGCCCTTAGAGTCTGGTCCCGCAGGGAGAAGGGTAAATGAGTTTTTAATTCCACCGGTTCTTTTTCCGAAAGGCAATTATTACCTGGGCTATTCAACAATGTATAATTACTATGGCTTGACGGAGCAGATATTTCAAACCTTCTATATTTTAAATACATCGCTTCAACGTGAGCGGGAGATTTGCGGCATTTCGTTTAAGCTTCTTAAGGTGCCGGCCAATCGGATGTACGGCCTTGAAAAGGTAAAAATCAGGGAGTCTCAGGTTATTGTAAGCGATAGGGAAAGGACATTGATTGATCTTGTCTATTTCCCTGATCCGGTAGGCGGACTCAAGAAGGCTCTGGATCTCTTTCAGGAAACAAGTTCATCGAACAAGACCGATCTCAAGAAACTAATCAAATATGCGTCAATATTTCCCAGTGTTTCAACCCGCAAGCGAATAGGCTTTGTGCTTGAAAAAGCCGGAGTTTCCATCTCCGTGCTTGCCCCTCTTCTTAAAAGCGTAAAAAACAGAAATACCCTTGTAACTCTCTATGGCTCACAGACGCGAAGAGGTGAAATCAATAATGCATGGAAGGTTATTATCGATGATTCACGACAATAAAGACGAATTCTTAAACATTCTTGAGCGTACGGCCGGCCAGACCGGCTTTTCATTGGGGCTCTTAGAAAAAGATTATTACATAACGATCTTGCTCGACGGGATTCATAGCCTAAGCGATGACCTGATATTCAAAGGCGGGACATGTCTTAACAAGATATATTACTCATATTACCGCTTGAGCGAAGATTTGGATTTCTCAATGAAACTGCCCTCCGGAGACGTGACACGAACTATACGCAGTAACCTGATGAAACCTGTTAAAGATAAGGTTAAGGAAGTTGCGAAAGAACGCGGAATGACTGTTGAAGGAATTGACAAAGCGGGTCGCAATGTATCAAAGCAATATGTTTTCTACATAGATTATGGCTCAGTGGTAGTGGAAAAACCGCAATCCATAAAACTTGAGATCGGGTTGCGGTTCAATCCTTATTTGCCGGTTTCAAAAAAGAAAATCAGTCATACTTTTTTGCATCCGTTTACAAAAGAGCCGCTTTTTGATGCGGGATCAGTTAATTGTTTTGCGCTCAAAGAGCTCGTTTCTGAAAAACTAAGAGCCGCGGCAACGCGCCTTGAGATAGCACCCAGAGATTTTTATGATCTCGGGCATCTTATAAAGGTCGGGTTTAACTTTAATGACCCGGAGTTTTTGCGGTTATTTAAGAAGAAGCTGGCTGAAGATGAGTTTGATACAGACCTGAAGAAATACCGGTTTAATTTAGGACGTTCCGACAAAGAGATCAGTGATATGGAGGCGCGTATTGAGGCGGAACTTTTAGACGTTTTGACGCTGGAAGAGAAGAAAAAATTTAGTCTCGCGGCAACGCTTAAGAATATCAATGCCACGTTAAAAGATATTGAATAACGGTAAGTCCTTCTGAGGGGATTATCGTAAAGAAAAAATAGTATCCGAAGTGAAGAACAGAGAAGAGAAGAATGGTTTACCCCGTTAGAAATGACGTTCGCGTTCCGCGAACTATTTCTAACGGGGTGAAGACCGAGAGAGACACTATGGGTAAAGTGAAGAAAATAACCGGTATTTGTTCGTGGCCAGTAGATGATCGGCCACGCGAAAAACTCCTCAAGAAAGGCGCGGGGGCTTTGAGTAATTCAGAGCTTCTGGCGATTCTTTTGCGCACCGGTACACACGGCACCAGCGCTATTGACCTTGCCAGAAAGGTCTTGAGTAAATTCGGCACATTCCGAAACATGTTGCATACGGACGCCCGGGACTGGAACGAATTCAAGGGGCTGGGGAGCGCCAAAGTCGCTCATATCCAAGCCGCGCTTGAGATCAGCAGGTGGTTTCGTGAGGATGAGGCAAATGCCGGTAAACAGAAGGTATCATCAGCCAAGGATATTGTGGATATCCTTATGCCTCAAATGAGAGATTTAAAGACCGAGTTGTTCAAGGTCGTCTATCTGGACAGCAATAACCGTATTATAGATATTGCCGACGCCGCTAACGGTACGGTCAATCATGCCATGCCGATTGTGCGCGAAATTATCCACAGCGCCTTACAGAAATTCGCGGCATCAATTATCTGCGCGCATAATCATCCCAGCGCAAACATAACGCCAAGCACGCAGGACAAGAAATTCACCAAAGAATTGATTGATGCGGGGAAGTTGATGCAGATCAAGGTCATTGATCATGTCATTGTCGGGGAAAACCAATATTACAGTTTCGCAGACGAAGGGTTAGTGGAGTAATTATGCCAAATCAAAATCCTGAACAGATAGCACGCGACAAAATTGATGCAATGCTTGCGCAATCCGGCTGGAAAGTGCAGAACAGAAAGGCATTGAATTTCAACGCCGGACTTGGCATTGCTGTTCGGGAATATCCAACTGATATCGGACCTGTTGATTATGTCCTTTTTGTAGACCGCAAGCCGGTATAGATAAAACACTACGATACCGCACTAATTCCTAAAAATGAATAACGAAATTTAGAATTATTTAAATAATCTACAAACTCATTAGTCACTTTATCAATATT
>JAHIOQ010000098.1 GCA_018895275.1 Candidatus Omnitrophota bacterium | reverse complement strand
CGAGGTTCCGCCTGAATCACCACCGGACTGGCCTCCGGAAGTACCGCCTGAATCACCGCCGGACTGGCCTCCGGAAGTACCGCCTGAATCACCGCCGGACTGGCCTCCCGAGGTTCCGCCTGAATCACCACCGGACTGGCCTCCGGAGGTTCCGCCTGAATCACCACCGGACTGGCCTCCCGAAGTTCCGCCTGAATCACCACCGGACTGGCCTCCCGAGGTTCCGCCTGAATCACCGCCGGACTGGCCTCCCGAGGTTCCGCCTGAATCACCGCCGGACTGGCCTTCACCGGTGCCCTCGCCACGACCTTCACCGGTGCCTTCGCCACGGCCTTCACCGGTTCCTTCGCCACGGCCTTCACCGGTTCCTTCGCCACGGCCTTCACCGGTTCCTTCGCCACGGCCTTCGCCGGTTCCTTTGCCACGGCCTTCGCCGGTTCCTTCGCCACGGCCTTCACCATTACCTTCGCCACGACCTTCACCAGTGCCTTCGCCACGGCCTTCACCGGTGCCCTCGCCACGGCCTTCACCGGTGCCCTCGCCACGGCCTTCACCGGTGCCTTTGCCACGGCCTTCACCATTACCTTCGCCTGTACCTTCACCCTTGCCTTCGCCGCCAATACCGTCAAATTCACCTTTCAGCTCATCTTCTCCCGGCTCTTCTCCTGCCCCCTTGCCTTTACCCTTACCTACACCTTCTTCCTGTCCCCGTTTCTCTCCGCTTCCCTTAGCGTTGCCTTTACCAGACCCTTTCCCGTCTCCATTTTCCAACTCACCTTTTGCCAGCAAAAAGGACATCTCTTTTTTTATCCTTTTCTCAAGCTCTTTTATTTTACTCTCCAATTCCGCCAAACCTTGCAGATCCTTTGCCAAACGATTCCCTACGGCCTCAGCCTTTTCCTTTTGCAGAGAATCATCATTACCCAGATATTGAAGCATCTTATGCAATTTTTTTTCCTGCAGGATTCTCCGCATCAAGGCTTCTCTCTTCTTCTGCAGTGATTTTTTTTCACTTTCCAATTTTGTTACCAGGTCATCCTTTTGCTCTTTTTTCTCCGGGCCGAGACCTGCGGCATCTCCGACAAAGCTGCTTTTCTGGAAACCGCTTCCTTTTTGCCGCTCTTTTTCTGAAACTTTTATCTGTTTCTGCTTTTCCCAGGTAAGCGGTTGCTGCCACTTCCGCCGCTTTTTTTCCGATATGCCGTCTTTTATTGTATCCGGATAAAACAGCGAACGGATATAGGAAAGCAAATCGCCTTCTTCAAGATCATCTATCCGCTCTCCCGGAGATAAATTAAGCCGCGTGCTCTTATCCGGCATAATCTTAAAATCAACGAGCGAAGAACCGGCACGATCAAGATTAAACTTCATGGAGAATTTAGGCACAATAACCAATAAAGGCCATGCGATTAGGATAACGGCAGTCATAATAATTAGAGAAAGAAAAAAGCTCCTGATAATACTCACGCTGCCGGCTACGGCGAAGATATCCGCCGAAGACTCCGGGGCAATCGAATGTGTCAGCTGCAGCAAAAAAATCGATAAAAACAGCATAACCGCAAAAAGCAGGATTCGTACATGCGCAGACACGCTCAAAGGAAGGCATGCGGAAAAGATTACGAAAAAAATAGTCTCAAAATGAACCAGGCTCAGCGTAAAACTGTTTTCGACCATGAAACTGCTTATAACAATCACGATGAGGGAAAAACGCATTAAATCCGGTAAAATCGCCTGCTGCGGCGGTGATTTTATCAGAAAGGCAACCAGCGCGATGCTCAGGAGCAGCCCGGCAGTCGTGCGAACCCGCTGCTTTATTTCCGTTCCCGCGCGCGCGCTGAACCCCAATCCAATCGCAACTAAAAAGGCGAATATGCCCATTTGCCAAAACGGAATCAGCGACATAAGGGCAATCGGCGCACAACAAACAATTAAGTACGTAAGAAAATAATAAAAAAATATGGCGTTATTTTCACTGTTCTTCATTTGATAAAATGTAATTTTAAGTCATCCTTACAGTTTATAAAATACATATCATAACAAACCTGGCTCAAGGCCTTACGTAAAGCAAGCTCTTTTTGCCGAGAATCCGTCCGTTTTACGCTGCCGAGAAATGAGTCCAGATTCAAGACAATCGGAATTATCCCCGTATTTTTCCTTAGCCTAAGGTCTTTCAAAAATTTAATCAGCTTTTCATCGAAATTATTCGTAGCGATAATAAGGCTGCAGCTGGGCGGTATTATCCATTGAAATTTAGAAATGAGATGCTGAACATCTGTGGTGCCGTCCGCCTCGATTACCGCCAATTCGTCAAGGATTGAATAATAATGGTTTTTGCCTTTACTTACATCGAAGCGCAGCGGCTTTTGCGCCGACGCTATCAATCCAAAAGAAGCGTTTTTGTTTAAAAGAAACTTCATGCATGAAGCAATAATCTTTATCGCATATTCAAAAGGCGTATCTTTTCCATAACCCGCTTTATTTGCCGCATGCGCATCCAGGACAAATATCGCTTTCCATTGCGAGCTCTGTTCAAAATGCATTACCATCAACTCCGACATACGGGCCGTAGAGCGCCAGTGTATCCGCCGCCACCCGTCTTCCTGGCGGTATTCTCTTATCCCGTAAAATTCTTCATAATCACCGCTGATACGCGTCGTCTGTTCGCCGAAACGCGGCGCGAGATGGCCGAGGACAAAAGGCATATGTCGTACGCTAAAAATACTCGGATAAACCACCAGCGGCGAAAATACCGGTAATTCCTTTTGCCAGTAAAACAAGCTGAGCGGATCAAATATTTTGACCTGAAAAGGGCCGATACGATAGCGGCCGCGTTTATAACAGCGTTCCTGATATGAAAATGAGGCCTTGCCCCTGGATAGCCCTTGCAGAAATACGACCTTTTTCTGCCTTTCCGGCTCGGCCGCGGTGAAAATATCCTGAATCTCTATGGATTGATCGAATAGCGGTACCTTGTTTTTTACGGTTATGCCTACGGTTATAATGTCATTTTCATGAATCTGGGCGGGAAGATGGCGCTGTATATCGATATTGATGATAAGCAAGCGGGAAAAAATATAGCCTGTAATCAATATTCCGAGGCTGACTGAAAAAGCAATATACAACCAGATAACCTTGCTGATCCACGCTCCCAACAGGAATAAAACGGCAAAGAAAAAAATAAAAACAGCTCTTTTAGTCGGCATTAAACTCCCTTAATGAATCTCCCCGGCAACAAGCTGCCGGATATCTTCATATATGGAAAATGCTTTGCATTTTCCGCGGCAAAAGACGCTATTTACGGCGGATTTTGTTAAAGGGGGACAACGACGCTTCGCAAAACCTCTTCGATGACCTTTTTTTTCGTCCTTCCCTCAACCTGCGCTTCCGTTTTAAGCACTATTCTGTGCCCTAATGCATAAAAAGACATATTTTTTATGTCATCCGGCGTAACAAAATCCCTACCCTCAAGTAAAGACATCGCGCGGCTTACCTGCATCAATGCCAGGGACCCGCGCGGACTTGAGCCAAGCGATACATCCGGATGCAACCGGGTCGCGCGTACGATATTCGTGATAAATTCGATTAGGTCTTTACTGATATGCACCGTCATTGCTTTTTCCTGTAAAGCGATCACCTGCTCCAGAGTAGCCACGCTGTTTATTTTCTCGATGGGATGCCCTTTAAGCTGTTTATTAAGGATCATTGCTTCTCCCTCCTGGGAAGGATATCCTACGCCGATTTGCATCAAAAAACGGTCCATTTGCGCTTCGGGGAGAGGATATGTACCGTGAAATTCTATCGGGTTTTGTGTTGCCATCACAAAAAACGGCTGCGGCAGCGAATAACTTACGCCATCGATTGTCACCCGCGATTCCTGCATACATTCCAATAATCCCGACTGCGTCCGCGGCGTCGTACGATTAATCTCATCCGCAAGTACGATGTTCGCGAATATCGGCCCCTGACGCGGTTCAAATTCCTGTGTTTTCTGATTATATACGGAGACGCCGGTAATATCCGACGGCAATAAATCCGGGGTAAACTGCAGTCTCCGGAAATCGGCATTGATTGATTTAGCAATCGCGCGCGCCAGCATCGTCTTGCCCAATCCCGGCACATCCTCAATCAGAATATGCCCTTTACTTATAAGCGCAGCCAGGCATAATTTAATGATATCCCTTTTACCGACAATTACCGTTTCAATATTATTGATTAGAGACGCAATTATCTGCTTCGGTTCCATCAGTTTCTCCTTTTCTGTTAGCGATATCCCGCAAAACATCTTTTAGCCCTTGAACCACGTAAGCGACCTGCTCCTTCGTCAGAGATGGATGCATAGGCAAACAAAGAATTTCCCTTGCAACTTTCTCGGCTATCGGAAAATCGCCTCTCTTGCGTTTAAGTTCCTTATATGCCGGCTGCAAATGCAGCGGCCGGTGATAAACGATGCCCGTGTAAATATCTTTCCGGCGCAGCAAAGCGCATACATCATCCCTCTTCCTGATTAAAACAGCGTAAAGATGATAAACGTGCCGGGTTCCCTGATGCTCATAAGGAATCACAACGCCCGCCGTATCCTGCAAAAGCCGCGCATATTCCGCGGCGCTCTTTTGCCGTATGCCGTTCCATTCATCCAAAAATTTCAATTTTTCCCGCAGTACCGCCGCCTGAAAAGAATCAAGCCGCGCGTTATAGCCTTTAAGATAATGCATGTAACGGTTACTGCCTTTCCTTCCCTGGTCCCGGAACATAAGCAGCTTTTTATGTAACCGCTTATTATTCGTAACCGTAATCCCCGCATCGCCGCATGCGCCAAGATTCTTTGTCGGGTAAAAGCTGAAACAGCCGATATCTCCCAAAGTACCTAGCTTTTGCCAGCGCCCATTGCCATGCTGCAGCATCGCGCCGTGCGCCTGCGCCGCATCCTCAACGACAGCCAGGCCATGCCTCTTTGCCAGGATTATAATCTCACGCATCGCCGCCGGATGCCCATAAAGATGTACCGGTATAACCGCCTTGGTTTTATGGGTTATCTTTCGTTTCATGTCTTCGACATTAAGCGTGAACGTCCGGGCGTCGATATCGACAAACACCGGCTTTGCTCCGGTATAAGAAATGCTTAAGGCCGTGGCAATATAGGTATATACCGGGCAAATCACCTCGTCGCCGGGCCCGACCCCTAAGCTTAAAAGAGACAAAAACAAGGCATCGGTCCCTGAATTCATCCCCACGGCATATGCGCTGCCGCAATAAGCCGCGAATTCGCTCTCAAAACAACGCACCTCTTCCCCGAGAATAAACTCGGAAGACTCCACGACCATTTCCAGGCGTTTCAAAATCTTTTGTTTTAAATCTATATTCTGCGATCTCACATCAATAAATGAAACATTCATAATAGCCTCTCAATAGCATTAAGCACGTCTTGTTCCCGGATATCCCGCAGGCAATTCATCTCGGTGCAGTTTGGTTTTTGAAAATTTTTATAACAGGGACGACACGGCGTATTGGCGCTGACGACGATATGACAATCTGCGTCTCCAATCGGACCGTAAACCTTCTTGTCGGCAGGCCCGAAAATCGAAACTGTTTTCACTCCGCACGCGCAGGCAAGGTGTAACGGGCCGCTGTCATTGCCGAGGAACAAAGCGCATCCGGATATCAATGCCGCCAATTGCCCCAGATCCGTCTTCCCGACCATATCAATTATATCCTGCCCGCCAAGCATCTTTTTCAGAGTTTCAAAATTCTGCCTATCTGCCGCAACACCGAAGATTATTATCTTCGCACGATGACGCGTAATGATCTTTTTTACTACCGCAGCGTAATTTTCAAGCGGCCACTGTTTGCGGCGGGCGTCCTTCCCCCAGCTCGCTCCGCCGAAAGGCGCGCATCCGATCCGCAACTCTCCGGAGGACAACGAATTAACCCGCAAAAGTTCTTCCGCGGATTTTTTGTCGGCTGCCGACATATAGATCCTTGTCTTTCTTTCAAAAAAAGCAATCCCGGCGAGTTTAAGCAGATCCTGGTAATAATCCACAACATGTTTTTCCCGGAAGCCTTTAATCGCAATCTTATCCGTCAGAAATAATCCTCTGCCTTTATAATCAAAGCCATAGCGCCGACGCACTCCCAAAAGGCGCAAAACAACACTATATTGATTCACCAGAGAAAGATCAAAGGCGATGTCAAAACGCATAGACCTTACGCGGTGCAGCGCCAGTAATAAGGTTTTAAGATAATCAAACAATGACTGCCTGTGAAGCGCTTTTAAATCACCCCGCGTATAAAACAACAACATATCGATGTCCGGGTTGTTTCGTAATACAGGCTCTACCTGCCGGTTGCATAAATAGGCGATAAAGCTATCCGGAAATTCTTTTTTTAATGCCTGAACCACGGGAGTGGTAAATAAAACATCTCCTATCCCGAAAGGATTTATAATTAGAATCTTTTTCATATATTTTAAATCGGCCGCGCCGCGGCTATTATAAATTTTTTACGATCGCATCAATATCCACATACTTATTTATCATATCAATGACCAGATTTGTCTTTGTCCTGTCCTGCGGCCGGATTTTTATCGTCAGGTCATGAACGCGCGAAGCCACGTTATAGGTATCTTCTTTTACCAAAAGAACCGGGATATCCGTGCATTTAATAAGATTCAACACGGAAGGATGCGGGCTTATTCCGCCGGTCAAAACCAATCCGGCAACAGAAGGCCCGTTATCCCCATAAATAAGGTGCATGCTGATCGCGGTTAAAATAATATCTTCCCTGTCCCCGGGGGTTATGACCAGGCTTTTGTCGTCGATATAATTCAAAGCGTCATGGGGCTCCATTGCTCCGATAACAATCTTTTCCACGGCATTATC
This sequence comes from Candidatus Omnitrophota bacterium, assembly GCA_018895275.1. Taxonomy (GTDB): domain Bacteria; phylum Omnitrophota; class Gorgyraeia; order B26-G9; family B26-G9; genus JAHIOQ01. The sequence continues at coordinate 34,067 of JAHIOQ010000098.1, read as the reverse complement.
AAGATACGTAGCGCCGTAAACAATCTCTGCGCGCAGCTCCTCCTGAATCTGGCTCATCATCGGTTTACTTAACACCGGTTCATAAGGCACCACACCCAGTACCGCGAGGCCTTTGCGTTTAAACCCCTTGCGTACCAGCTCATCGACCTTTGCGTATTTCTCCGGCAGCACCTTATTTACGATAACACCGATAATTTCCACGCCTTCTTTGTCGAAAAGCGCCTTGTTCAACAATATTTCATCGATCGGCTTTCCGACTCCGCCGGAAGAAATAAGGATTACCTTGGCATCCAATTGCTTGGCAACATAGGCATTCGACAGGTCGAAAACACTTCCTACGCCGGCATGTCCCGTTCCCTCAATAACAACCAAATCATTTACCTTGGCAATACACTCAAAAGACTTTTTTATCTCTTTAACCAGTGCCGCCTTTTTCGGGTTATTAATATATTTTTCCGTAAAGCCGCGTTCCACGGCAATCGGGCTCATGTCTTTAAGCAGACACTTCATCTGACAAACATGTTCGATGAGAATGGAATCCTCATCGACCTTATATCCTTCCTCGATAAGATAACGCTGGCCTACCGGCTTGATAAATCCGACACGCGCAAACATTTTTTTGAGACAATAGATAAGCCCCAGGCTCACCGTAGTCTTACCGTCATTTTGCTGTGTAGCGGCGATAAAAACTCTTTTCGTCTTACTCATAAATTCTTACTCAGGCAGTCTTTTCCGGAGCATATCCCTGCTCCATTGTCTTAACCAGGTCGGCAAGAATGGTATTCGCCGGGCTGGGAATATTCAGGCTTTTGGCCTGGCGCACGATTGCGCCGTTAATAAAATCGATTTCCGTTCTCTTTTTCTTCATCAGATCCTGCAGCATTGATGAAAGATTTTGTTCCGTAGCGCGGCAGACCGATTCAACCTTCTGAATCGGGTCGTCATAGATAAGCTTGATTCTTTTTTTCTTGGCAACGCGGACCGCCTCCGTAACCGCCATGGAAACAATTTCTCTCGTTTCCGGCAATTCGATGAGCCGGCCGTTCGGCAGCCGGGTAATCGCCGTAAGCGCGTTGATGCCGGCGTTGATAATCAGCTTACTCCAAATTACCCCGTTAACATCCTTTGTCAGCCTTGTGCTGATTCCGGCGCGGTTCATGACTTCCCGGATATGCCGCATCGCCACGGTAAACGTACCGTCAATCCTGCCGATTATCGTATCTCCCGTTCCCGCGTGATAGGTATGGCCTTCGCTGATAAGCGTCGCGCCGTGCGAGGTAATTCCTCCCACGACCCGGTCTCTGCCGACAATCTCGGAAATCATTTCGATGTTGCCGAGGCCGTTCTGCAGGGTAAGGACATTGCTGTCCTGCCCCAGGAAAGGCCCAATTGTCTTTACCGCTGTTTCCGTATCGTAGGATTTAACGCAAAGAATAACCAGGTCACAGGCCTTGATATCCTGCGGCCTGGCCGTAATATCGACTTTTACTTTAAAACTGCCGCTTGTGCCTTCGATGGTTATGCCGGAGTCTCTCAGCCTTTTTGCCCTTCGCGCATCTTTATCCAATACCCATACTTCCGCCTGCTTTTTCTTGGCAAAGAAAGCCGCAAATAAACATCCCATCGCCCCCGGACCAACAATTACGATCTTCATCATTCACCTCTCAGCGCAAAAAGGCGCGCCTGCGTATTATAAACCAAGTTTTTCCAACTCTTCTTTTTTCATCGTATACGAGTGTTGCGGCAAAGGAAATTTCGCATCCTTGACTTCTTGAATATAGTTGGCAACCGCCTCTGACATCTCTTTCGCCAGATGCGCATACCGTTTAACGAATTTAGGGCTTAAACGCTCATAAAGCCCCAGCATATCGTGCGTAACAAGAACCTGTCCGTCACATCTCACTCCCGCGCCGATGCCAATCACCGGAATTTTCATTTTTTTCGAAATAAGTTCAGCCAGCACGTCGGGAATGCACTCCAATACGATACTGAAACAACCGGCCTTTTCCAGGACAGCCGCCTGCCGCATTAATTCCTTTGCCGCGGCGGCGTTATTTCCCTGCACCTTGTAGCCGCCGAGCATCGTTGCCGTTTGCGGCGTAAGCCCAATATGCCCCATGACCGGAATCCCCGCATCAACAACGGCCTTAATCATTGCGGATATCGTTTCGTTGCCGCCTTCTATTTTCACCGCATCCGCCCCGGCTTCCTTGACAAGCCTGCCCGCATTAGTAATTGTCTGTGCTTTGTCGATATTAAACGACATGAACGGCATATCCGCGACTAAAAAAGCATACCTTGTCCCGCGCCTAACCGCTTTCGCATGATGAATCATTTCCTCCATCGTAACCGGAACCGTAGAATCATAACCAAGTATGACATTGCCCAGCGAATCACCGACAAGAATAATGTCGATCCCCGCGCTTTCCAAAACTAATGCCGTGGAAAAATCATATGCCGTAAGCATCGCAATCCTGCCGCCCTCGCTTTTAATTCTGGAAAGGTCGCTAATAGTTATTTTTTTTCGTTCCATAGTCATCACCTCAAAGCTTAGTATAGCAAATAACCCCTGTTATATCAAATAATTAGTTGCGCAAAAGCAGAATTTTCACGAGGATACAGATTCATTTTAAAAGCAAAAAATGACGGGCCGAAGCGGACTATTTACTTTTAAGTTCTTTGATTTTTTCAATAAAAAACTTATCGATATCCCGGGCATAGCCGAAATGGATATCACGGATCACTCCCTGTTTATCGACAAAAAAACTAACCGGTACGCTCTTTACGGAAAATTTTTCATTAAATGTTTCCTGATAACGGTCAAAAAGCACGGGAAAAGAAAAATTGTTTTCTTCGAGAAATTTCCTGATTTTCTCCTTATCCCCGCGCGTAACCGTCAAAATCTCTACTTCCTCGTCGCTCTTGAATTTCTGAAACACATTCTCGAGTTGCGGCAGTATCAAACGGCAGTGGTCCCGGAATTCAACCCAAAACGTAATCAGCAAAATTTTACCCTTTAACTTATCAAACCGGTAAAGCTTATGATTGAAATCCGCTAAAGAGAAAGCAGGACATTCCTTGCCCAATAAACGAATTGAACTGCTGTGCATTTGGTCTTTATGTGTCTCTTCTCTTTTTTGCAGCGCCCTGTCGTCTTTTATCCATACCCCGGAGGGCGGAATATACTCAAACAGGCTGTCCGCCATGGAGTTATTAATGCGTATATTGCTGTAGGTTAACTGAGAGAAAACCGAATTGTCGAATAAGCTGGTAAATTCTATCTTACGTAACAAAAAATCGCTCTCGTTAAAATAAAACAACATGTCCTTAGCCGCCAAATTGTAATTGCGCGGCATACCTATGCGCCACATCTTCCGTATCATATCGCGCTGTATATATTCATCCAGCCGCATCCGCAGCACATACATCTGCTTGCCGTTCCAAACCTTTTTTTCAAGGCTCTTGGGGTAATATTTTTCCGAACGAAGCACATTAAAATATTTCCGCAGGTCGAATTCGACATTTCCGGAATAAACCTTAAATTTGTCCTTAAGTATCCCGGAGAGCATCTCCGCCACGGTGCGCTCATTTTTCTCCACACTCAAAATTTTTCCCTTGGGCGAAAAGATTACCTGCCAGGAGCTTTTTCCGTTATCGACGAATAAATCGGTCATATTTATCGCCCCGTCCATTCCGGAAACAAGGACTTTCGTTCTCGTTTTTTGAGGACGTTTAAAATAGTATTTGCCTTTGATTTCGGAGATAATGACGTCGCCGGAGCGCACGCGCATGTAGACATCTGCGGAATAGGAATCAATCTTTTCCCATTTTTTTTCAATCTTATCAATGATTTTTTCCAAATCAGGATTCTTATCGATAACCTCGGCGCGGGCACAAATAACGAAAAGACAAATAAACATCCCAACGGCAAAAATAATACCTATAGTTGTGCGTCTTGCAACCGTCCCATGAGCAAAATTTTTCGACCTGGCCATAAAAACACACCTCAAAGCATTTTTTCCAAAGCCTCGCGGCCGGACATGCCGCAAGCAACGCCCAGCGTCCGCGCTTGCGCAGTTAAACGCACAACCGGCTTTTGCAGGAGTTCCTCGATCGTGGTTACCCCCGTGACTACGCATGCTGAACGCCTTTAGATTTACCCCGTTAAGGTTTATTTCTTTTTATTTAAACATATATTCTCTAATTGTTTGGCGACACGAACCGCTTCTACACCGTCGCGCGCGTACTCCGCGCCGATCGAAGCGGCATACCCTTTGGTTACTACCGCGCCGCCGACCATGAAACCGCACTTAAGGCCTTCGTTCCCGGCACACTCGATAATCTCCCGCATGTGTACCATCGTTGTGGTCATCAGCGCGGAAAGCCCCACAAGCGGCCTTTCGTGCTTCTTTATCTCATTGATGATTTTTTTCACGGGGACATCCTTGCCTAAATCTATAACGGAAAAACCGTGGTTTTGGAGCATAAGCGCGACAATATTTTTCCCGATGTCATGGATATCTCCCTCTACCGTGGCAATAATAAACACGGTCTTTTTATTTTCACCGTCCCCGGAATTTTTTAAATACGGCGCGAGAATTTCAAAAGCTATTCTCATCGTTTCCGCGCCGGCAATAAGTTGCGGCAAGAAATATTCCTTTTTATCAAACAAGCTTCCCACCCTGTTAATCGCCGGAATCATTACCTCATTAACCAGTGTCAACGCCCCGGCCCCGCGGTTGAGCGCCTCTAAGACATACTCCTTCACATCACCCCGGTAACCTTCCACGATTGCCGCAAACACTTTATCCTGCGGAGATTTATCCGCGGATGCCGCGGGCCTGGAATCCGCAGGCTTTCCCTCAGACAGCTGCTTACAATAAGCGATGTATTCTGCCGCGTCTTTATCCTTGGACAATAACACGTTCGCCGCGTACTTGTTATATCCGGAAGACTTCCGTAACGGATTATCGATAACCATGGACAATCCCTGCTTGCGAAACAGGCTACGGCAGGTCTTATTAAGCAGGCTGCGGCAGGGCATACCGAAAGAGATATTCGAAAGCCCGCAAATCGTATTAACTTTAAATGAGCGCGCCGCCCAATGAATTGTTTTCATCGTTACCAAAGCCGATTGCGCAAAGGAAGAAACCGACATCACCAGCCCGTCGACAACAACATCGCTTTTGGAAAGCCCCAATGCCGCGGCTTTTCGGAAAACCTGCTGAACGATTTTTTTTCTACCCTCAAAGGTTTGCGGAATATGCTTATCGCTTAAAGGCAAAAGGATAAACATCGCCCCGTATTTAGCCGCCAGGGGAAGAAGCTTTTTAATCTTCTTTTTCTCTCCGGAAATAGAATTAATCAACGCGCGCCCGGGATAAATCCGCAGGGCCTGTTCTATCGCTTCCTCGTCGGCAGAATCGATTACCAGTGGTAATTTCGTTGAAACGCAAAGCGTACGAATCAGTTCCGTTAATGTGATTTTCTCATCTATCCCGGCAACCCCGGCGTTAACATCCAACAGCTGCGCCCCTTTTTCTTGCTGGGCTTTGGCCAAAGAACGCACAATCGCCATTTTACCGCTGCGCAAGGCCTCCTGCAGGTCCTTCTTCCCCGTGGGATTAATACATTCGCCCGCAACACATAAAGCGCGTGAATCTTCCAGAATAACATGGCTTCTCGCCGAGCTAAGCGCGCTAAGCGCCCGCCGCCGCAACGGCACGGGCTTTATCCCTGTGAGAGATTTTTTTACTGCGGCAATATGTTCCGGGGTTGTCCCGCAGCAGCCGCCTAAAAAATTAACCCCGCTTTGTACCAGTCTTTTCCCAAAAGCGGCAAATTCCTTCGCATCCATAGAAAAAGACGTCTTCCCTTTTAATAGCCGGGGCATACCCGCGTTCGGTTTGGCGATAAGCGGCACCTTCGCGTAAGGCTTCATCGCTTCAATCAAACGAATCATCTGTTCCGGCCCGCTGGAGCAGTTGCATCCCACGGCATCCGCGCCGAGGCTCTGCAAAGTAATCAAGGCCGTCAGGGGATCCGTTCCGTTCAGGGTCATGCCGCTTTTCTCATAAGTCATCGACACCATCGTAAACTTAGACGTAAGTTCTTTTACGGCAATAAGCGCCGCCCGCGCTTCCTGGATATCCATCATTGTCTCAATTACAAACAGATCAACCCCCGCCTCAAGCAGGCCTTTTACCTGTTCTTTATAAACCGATACCGCCTCTTCAAAACCAAGCGGCCCGAACGGCTCCACGAATTTACCCGTAGGCGCGATATCACCGGCAATAAGCGTATTTTTCCCGGCCGCCTGCCGCGCCAGCCGGACCAACTGTCTGTTCACCTTCCGCGCATCATGTTTTCCATACTGCGCCAGTTTTACGCGGTTTGCGCCAAAGGTGCAGGTGTAAACGATATCCGCGCCAGCCCGGGAATAATCCGCATGCACGGACTTAAGCACATCGGGATTTTCCAGGCACCATATCTCCGGGCATATCCCTTGCGGCATGCCTCTTTTTTGCAACTCCGTTCCCATCGCGCCGTCCAGAACAACAACTCTTCTTTTTAAAAGCGTACGTATATCCGTCATCTATCATCCTTCATCTTAAATAGGGGTAATGCCCGCTACCGCGGTAACCGACTTCTCCGGTTCGAGCAGAAAATACGGTGTAACTCTCACGCCGATCTTTTCCAACTGTAAAATATCGCCGATATTTTTCTGGTTTTCCAGGGAAAAATCTCCGTATCCGGAGGAAAACCGCCTCTTGGTCAGGAATTTGTTTTCCCGCCGCAGCTCATAGCTATAATATTCCATTATCCATTCCAGCCCGGCATCCGTCATTTCACTGGCCACGGCATCGAAGACAACCGCTCCGGTCATGTCCGCCGCAGCGCTGCCTGCAGCAATTGCGTTTACAATCTCTTTGCCGGCGGTCGCGGCCATAAAAATAACCTCTTCACAGCCCTGAAGCATCTGAAGCAGCGATTTGCTGGAAAACTTCAAACCGCCGGGTATCTTAAACAGGGAATCCGTCTTTTCCAGGATAGGACAACGCACTGCCGCGCCCTGCAGATTAATAAGCTCCAGCGCGCGGATGATATCCTGCTCTATCCGCGCTTTTTGAACCTCCGCTACCCGGGTTTTGCCTTTTACAAAGCCCAGCCGCGAATAAATTCTTTCTTGGGGAAGAACCACATTGATTGCATCAAAAAAATGAACCTTCAAAGCTCATATTACCCCTTCTTTGCCCGCTTGGTTCTGTCAAAACTGCTCTAAGGCTGCGCCAAATCCTTCACTAAATCAGGCGTTAAACGTTCGGACAGCAAATCATTTTTGATTAAAGAAATGTCCGCCTGCGTACTAATGAGCCGGGAATAGATTTCTTTCTCATCCGGCAGGGTCCCCACGCCGAGAAACCCGACAAGCCGGGCATTGGAAATAACCGCCTTTTTATAAACATTGCGGCTCTTGTCGGAAAACACCATTTCCTCTTTGTTTTCCGCCGCCGGGCTTGAGGTAACTCCTAAGCAGACAAGCGATAAACCAAAAAATTCCGCGGCCTGCGTCGGCCATTCTGAAGCCGGTTGGTAGGCAACCATCTCCTCCTGCCTGCCCTGTAGCTGATTGATAATATTCCTAGCGGCAATTTCTCCCTGGGCCAAGGACGTATTCCAGGAATAAAAGCGGCCAATGCCGCGGCGCTGAATAACGTCTCCCGCGGCAAAAACATTCGGGCAGGATGTACACAAAAACTTATCAACTTCTATGCCGTTTTCACATTTTACGCCTGAATCTTCGAGGAAAGATACTTGAGCTACAAAATCTCGCTCAATAATAACAATCCCGCAGCCGATCACCTTGCCGGCATCTGTCTTTATCGCCTTAACGTCCCCGTTCCCGAAAATCTCCACGATATCCCGTTTCAGTAAAACCTCGACATTGCGTTCCTGAAAATAGCTTTGAAAAAACTCCGCAGCTTGAGGGTCGAGTATATCCGGAAGCAGGAAATCGTCTCTGCAGATTATCTTTACCTCCATTCCCTTTTGGCTCAAGGCCGTGGCGGCTTTCAGCGCCGGGATTCCGCTGCCCAAAACGCAAACCGTACGCGTAATCGGTATCAATTCCAGGATATCGCGGATATTATCGATCGTGCGAAACCCCAACACCCCGTGCTTGTTTATACCTTTTATCTCTTTGGACATATTTGCCGTCATCCCGCTGGCAACAATCAGGCCGTCATACTCAACCTTTGTCTTGTCCGAAAGCACAACAAAGTTTTTGGCCGTATTAACCTTTTCCGCCTTTTTGCCGAGTATAAGCTGGATATTATGTGCGGAATAAAATTCCGGCCGCTTAAACACTATGTCGCTTTCCTTTGCCCTTGCGGACAGGATATCGGCAATGCGGTAACGATAATACGGCATTCCCTTTTCTTCGGAAATAACCGTGATCTTCAGCTGTGAATCGCTCTTCCTTATAGACTCCGCCGCGCTTATCCCCGCCGCGGAATTTCCGATAATAACCACATGTTTCATAATCTCTCCCCGCTCAACTGCACGTATTGTCAAATTTAACCAAAAAATCAGATAACCATCGCTTATTTTTAGGTATTAACCATCTAAAGATATCAAAAATTAAAATGCAAATATCAAAATTACAATGTAAAATTTAAAAATAATATCCTCTTTTGAGCAATTATTTTAATTTTGGATTTTGATTTGTCATTTTGACTTTTAATTTTTGATTTTTGAATTTCCGCCCCTCCCTGGCAAACATGACTCCTTTAAAATTAATATGTTCCCTTACAATTTTTTATAATACTTTTAACATTACCCAACTGCAGCCTTGTCGCTTCCACCAGATTGCGCATTAACACGGAAACCGTAACCGGCCCCACACCGCCGGGTACCGGCGTAATAAATGCCGCGCGTTTCTTTGCCTCTTCAAACTCAACGTCACCGACCACTTTTCCCCCAACACAATTTATCCCCACATCTACGACAACCGCTCCCGGACGAACCCAATCCCCTTTAACAAGATTCGGCTTTCCCACGGCAACCACAAGCACCTCCGCCCTGCCGACATGTTCCTGTAAATGCCCGCGCTCAGCGGTGGCAATATGACAGACGGTTACCGTGCTCAACGCATTCATAAGCATCAATGAAAGCGGTTTGCCCACAATCCGGCTGTGGCCGATTACCACCGCCTCTTTACCGGTTAAATCCACCTTTGCCGCAGACAGCAATTCCATCACAGCATAGGCCGTGCACGGAACAAAACTCTTTTGATTCAGAACAATTTTACCTAAATTTTCCGGGTGCACACCCTCCACATCCTTAATCGGCGCGATACAATCCCAGATTACCGCCGTATCAAAATGCAGGGGCAGAGGAAGCTGCACGATAATACCGTTTATCTTCTTATCATTATTTAACTCTTCGAGCAGGCCTATCAGGCTGCTTTGCGTTGTTTGGGCCGGCAGTTTCTTCTCCAAATAATTAATCGATAACCTCTGCGCGACCTTACGCTGAAATTCCAGATAAAGCAACGCCTCCTGAGAATCTCCCACCTGCACGGCACACAGCGTGGGATACTTGCCGTATTTCTGCTTTATCGCGCCGGCCGCAGCCTTCACTTCCGACTGAATCCGCGCGGCAACATCCGTTCCCCGCAATAGCTTTTCCATATCAGACAAATTTCCCCACTCTATCCATAACCTGTTTTCGCTTCCGGCAAATGTTTTTCGCCATTTTATTTAAAACGCCGTTCTTTTGCGCGATAAATCTACTATCTTTGATATATTTCAAATTGATTTTCACATTTAACAACGCTGCGCTAAAAGCCGCTTCCAACAAAAGCCCTGCGCACCCGGCATCGGTGATAAGGTTCGTATTCGCGTTTTCCGCCAGGTAAGTGCAAATATCCATGGCCTCATAACAAAGACCGCAGATTAAAAACGGCACTTCCGCTGCATCTTTCAGCAGTCTCTGTTTCGTTTCCGGAGAACATCCGCGCTTGGCGGAGAATGCCGCGTTGAGCCTGCCATACACCAGAACATCCTTATCAATCAGACGCATCAAGTTACGGCGAATAGCCTCATTTTTCTTCAGCAGTATTTTTATCTTCGGCCGGACATTGCCATAGCGCTTATTATCCGCCGTAAACCGCGCAAGCATACTCGAGAGCGCCGCGCCTAAGGCACCGGCAGCCGCGGCCGTGCTTCCGCCGCCGGGCACGGGTTTTCGCCCTGCCGTATCGTCGATATAAGTTTTTAAAGACTCCTTTACATACATAGTGTATCCTCCGAGGAAAGCAAAAGTTATTCTACTTGTTTTAGCCGGTTCAGTCAAGGGAATTAGCCGTAAACTTAGCTGCAAGACACAGGTCACAGGCCGTAGGCTGCACCATAATAGCTGCAGGCTGCAAGCCACAAGACATAGCAAGACATGGGACGCAGATGAACGCAGATTTGCCCCGCACCCAGAACGCCACGGTTGTGAAGCTGTGCATGAATGGCGTTCGGGCGGGATTCCGCACCACGGTGTAACCCCGTGGTGCTCCACAGGATTTAAAACTTTCTCTCGGAAAGAACGCGTCTTAGTATCTTCGTCTACTTATACTTACAGATAACGAGGCTGTAGAAAAAGTCCTCACATGTTCAAAATTGCGAAAATTAGGGCATCCCAAATTGTGTCTCGAGACGAAATCGTTGCTTACAAGTCAAACCTGAAAGCTGGTTTTTTGTCAATGCGGTTACGGGATCAGCGATTTCATATTGTGCAGTTAGGCTTACTTTCAAGGTTATGCTATCTGAGCTTAAAAGTTCTTATTATAAACCTCTTTTCGATGGCCGATTTTTAATATAATAATATCCGCGTTCGTAATCCTATAAATAACCCTGTAATCCCCGACACGCAGTTTTCTGTGTCCCCGCAGGCTTCTTCTTAACGGCTCTCCGTATTTAACCGGATCTGTCAACAGCCTGTTCTCGATTGCTTTTTTTATCCTTATTTTTATATTCCGCGGCAAGGCTGAAATGTCTTTTGCTACTTCAGGATGATAAATGGCCGTGTAATCCATTATTTCCAGACATCCTTATGAAACAGGGGCTTTTTCGCGGAAAAGGTATTCTCTCTTTTTTCTGCTTCATTTTGCCAATAAATATCTTCCCTTATTTCCAGTGCCTCCTTAATTAAATCCCGGGAAAAAAGAGACAAGGAAATACCTTGGGACTGTGCTAATTTAGAAAGCAAGCCGTATATTTCCGGATCAAGCACTACATTTACTCTTGGGTTTTTAGTGGGCATATTATTACCTCCGAAATAAGTGTATCATAAGTGATGAACCATGTCAAGACTTTAAAGAGTTGAAACCCTCGTTATTTAATTTATCTTTAACCAAATCAATAAAAAATCCTCAAAGCCTTTAAAACAGCCGTGAGGATTATGTTTTTGGCGCGGGCATGGTGTCAAGCTTCACCTAAATCGCCTGTTCAACCAATCTTTGCATCTGTACTGTTTTTTGAAGCCCTAACATCTGCCGGCGATCACTACTGCTTCTATGCGCGCTCTCCGTTTCTGCCGGTTTATCAGATTCCGTTATTCTTTCATTAATAATTTCAGTCAATCCAAACTCTTTTTCAATATCTTTTACTTTTTTATCAGGGATATCTTTCTCTCGAACTCTCACATCTCTTATCTCCTGTGCGGTTGTCTGTTCATAAGGTCTCGCGTAGTTATAAGCATCGCTATAATACCACGAAGAACGGCCTTTTAATAGTATTATTCTGATATTTTTGACTATTCCCTCTGAACAAAGCGCCGAAGATTCCGTCTCTCTATTCATGCTTGAGTCCACTTTCATTTGTGTTTGACTCGACGAAATTTTTAGCGCCGCGTACAATAAATCTACCTGATCATGCTGCATACCAAACTGGGCGCTTTCTTCTACGAATATGATCGGCTCAATCAGGCCGTCAGAAAAGATTTTGGGTTTAATTCTGACAATCCTGCGTGCAATAATATTGCCTTCTTCATCATATAATATCGCCCCTTTATTGGAACCGTTTACCACATAATCCAGCAACCCTATGTTTAAATTATTTGCATACGCGCAGCTTTGACACGAGGTAGAACCTTTATAGTTACCGATATTAAATAATTCTATAAAATCCCCGGTTATGGCTAAAACATATTCTTTACCATCAACTATGACTTGATACCTTAAATCTTTTTCCCAGGTATTTATTTTTTTAATTTTGTCTTTTAGCTCATTAAATTCTTCGCCGCTAATATTATTAAGTTTCTCTTGGGCATCTTCTCCCGGAGCAGACTCAAATACTTTTTTAAGGCCGGAGTCCATCTTTGAGGTTTCCGCTTCTATAACCATATTAATCAACTGCTGATAATCGGAACTTGTATAGCGCCAGGCGTCAAAATCGCCGTCTATCCAATGAATAAGAGATTCAAATATAAGTTCATAGTGTTCCCGGCTATCGGTAATATACGAAAGATACATTATTATTAACTCAAATAAATCCCGCCCGGCATAATCCCGCCATTCACTTTCTTTTGTCGCGGCAAAAGCAAAAATCTTAGCTTTTTCTCCGTCATTGACATTAACATACCGCTCAAATTGGCTTACAAGCAACTCACTTTTCATCCGCCCGTATTCAGCCAAAAATTCATTTATTTTTCCATGGTCAAAAATACTATTTTTCGCTGATTCAATTATTTCTTCCGCCAGTCCTAATAAAATCTTATTTGATTCTTTTCCCCGGAACTGTGCCCCCTTCTGATAAACTTCAAGAGCCTTTCTATAAATACCCATATACTTTTGCAATTCAAACACTAATTCATACACTGTATGCTCAGATATCTGTCCCTTTGATAAAAACGCTAATAAATTCCTGAAAATTATTTTCTTTTCTTCCGCCGGCTGATTGGCAAAAAGCTTTAATTCTTCATAAAGCTGGTTCTTTACCGCAGCCAGAGAATTTGTCTTTGTAAACTGTTCATTTTCATTCATCGCCATAATCATATCTCTAAATAGGGTGAAAATCGTTTCGTCTTTTTCCTCCGCTAATTTCAACAGCGGCTCAAGAAAAATATGCGGAATCTGAGACTGCAAAGGATCCTTTCCTCTCACACTGATCTGTTCCTGAATACGCCGTAAAATCTCCGGGGCATCCGGGATATCAGGCGGATACGCGATAATGCTCTCTCGATCATAAACGTCATCTAATAACTTCATTAATCCTTTCCGCATACTCTCATCCTGGTTTGCAACAATCCACAGGTATCCTTTCATATCTTCCAGCATATCACCGGCATCATGCCTATATAAACGAAAAAAATCCACCAGCCTTTCTTCTAATTCGAAAAAATCATTTTTAATCAAATCTTTCAATCCTTCGTAATTATCCGCGGCGCGCAGTAAAACTTTAGCATAAATTCTTTTTTTACTCGCCGGAGACAGCCGAAGATAAAAAGACATCACATCCTCGAATAAGGGCTCAGGCAGTCGCGGCAGTGCCTTGTTATCCGATAACAGCGAAATAAGAATATTTTCTTTTGCCCGGCTCTCACTGCTGTCAAATTTTATCTGCATTATGTCCGCTAAATCAATTTTATTACTGCCGGCAATACTATTAAGATTCCTAAAAGTCTTTGCCCGGTTAATACTTTTTATAAACATGCGTAATTTTTCCATTCCTGCATCATCATCCGAAGGTTCTAACTGTTTGATAATTTTTAATAAGATCGCCGCTTTTGGCTCCAATATAAACATGTTTGAAATAAGCCACTTAACTTTACGCACAATAAATTCCACGCCGGGGTTCCCCGCAAATCTTTTTCTTACCTTTTGTTCAATCTCGGTGATCGACAATTTAGGATCTTCTTTGATAAAGCGAATAATAAACCCTAATTCTTCAACCGAGACATGCTGCATTATTTCATTCAGGGCGTCAATATCAAGGTTATAATCATTAGATTTATTGGCAAAAAATTCAACAAATTTGTCTCTTGCTGTTTGCAGAGCAACATTATCAAGGCTAAGAAGATAATCAAATAAAGACGCCTTTTCATCCTCCTGTAACCTGCGTTCGGCAGGGTGCAAGGTATACTCACGGTTTAAATGTGAAGATATTTCATTTAGTAACTGCTTACGTTCCTCATCTAATAACAGCTTTTTAAAATCATTCTCCGATATTTCTAAGCCCCTTAAGTGTTCAGCTAATTTAGGATGCAGGCTAAAAATCCGGCTGATCCCTTTTGCGGAGAAAAATTTCAAGGCAAAAGAAAACGGTTGATTAATGTGCGCGCCTCTCGTGATAAGCGGATTTATCTTTTCAGGATCATAAACTTTAATAGAGTCATTCAGCAGCATATTTATAAATACCCTTCGATCAATGCCAAAACGGTTAAAAGCCTGAAAATACTCCGGATCAAGCATGCTTTTAACATATACGAAAAAGTTGTATGCATGGATGTGCGGCCATGCCGAAAATGTCCGTAATAAAAATTTTCTGACTTCATCTTTATCATTCACATCCTCCAATATCTCTTCCAGCAGGCCTTCTTCTATTATTTTCAAAAGGCTCAAACCAGCCTGTTTCATATCAGCACCCTCTACCCGGGGCAGTTCCAGGATAAAAAAATCTCTGATTGCGTCATAATCACCAAGTTTACCAGCGATGATTCCAATTATATTTTTTCTTTCTTCCGCCAATAAAATAATCCCGTCTGCCTGTTTGCTTATTTCAAGGCCAAACAGCCCGGGCAAATTCATAATAAGTTCATTTATACTTTCTTTTTCTATCCCAATCTCCAGCAACCGGCTGATAAAACTCTTATTCCGAGCCAGTTCCGCAACACTCCCGGCCAAAGCATAATTAGAAACCCCCCTTATTCGGGCAAGATCAAACAGCATATATTTCCAAGCCAAAGGCCTGCTTACTCCTAAAGCCTCCAGGCTGCCTGTCAAACCTTCTTTAATAATCTCCTTCATGCCGATTGCGATATTACCGGCATCTGCTCCATGCAATTCCGGCAATTCCAGAAAAAGAAAATCTCTCGCAGTTTCCCGCTCGATGCCTTGCTCAACAAGATAATCCAGCGCCTTACTTCTATCCACTACCAAAATCTGCCCGGCTTTTTGCGCGGGAGCAGCTATACTGCCCCTATCACGTTTAAAAAAGTTTTCCAACAATAACCGTTCGACAGCCTCAAGTTCAATCCCCTCCCGCATAAGCGCCCCTGCCGCTTCAATCGCAATAACAGCGTCTTTAGCGTAAGCATCAGGTATTTTGTGCAGAACAAATTCTTTCATATCATCTTCAGCTATTCCCGCTTTCAGCATAACTTCTATGGTTTTTGCCGCATGACTAAGGTCACCACTAGAATATTTGCTTTTAAGCTCATCCACTAAAAAGCTCTCTGCCTCCTGACACAGCCCTTCCAGGCTGCCCTTCTTCTTAATCCCTGTCTTTATCATTACTACCGCCGCCTTAAGCCCGGAAATATTCCCCCCATAATACCCTCTCATCTTGTTTATAAACGCCGAAATTTTTTCCATATCCATTCCAAGCCGCGATAGCTCCCATACACTTACTGCTATTTTAAAACTACCCGCATTTTTACTTTTTTTATCTGCATGGGATATCTTTTTGACAATAGCTTCTGTATCTGGATCGGGGCTATTCCGCATAGCCAAGCCTAATATGAATATTTCCTGGTCATTAAACAACACCTCTTTATTCATAATCTCAATCCATCTATTCACCTGTTCAGAACTTAAAACTATATGTTTATTTACTTCCAACATTTTTATTAAAGTTTTTTTAAGATAACCAGTCACTTCTCTTCTGGAATTAAATTCCTCAATTAAATCGTGCAATTTTTCCGCTTGCTCTTGCGTTGGGATAAAATTTATATTGCCGGTTAACAATAAACTTAAACTATTTGCCAAATTTTTCGCAGCATCGTTTCCATAGACATTTTTAAGTATACTTAACGAATCAATCATGCTGTCCATATGCTCCGGCTTAAACAATAATTGCGATTTGCCTCTTTTAAAAGAACTAACTAAGCTTGTAGTTAATTCCACCAGCGCTTCTATCCTGTTTTGAGAATAAGATTTTTCAATTGCTTTCAGCTCGGTATTTATTTTTTTAATAACCATACCCAATAAATCCGCGTTATTCGGCAATAATATGGATACAAACATCGTTATCATCTTTCGCGTGCTGAAATCAATATTCTGATCAAGAAATACCCTCATCAACGTTTCCCGGTCATTGTTATCAAGCACAGCTTTTGGATTTTCTCTTAAAATATCTTTTATCCGCGCGATTATTGCATCAGCGCTTTTTTGTGATTGAGGAATGTCTTTGTGCGGTTGAGCAGACTCAGGCGGTGTTCGATGTGTCTGGATATATTGAAGCAGTTTCCCTGCCGGCTCGAAAGAATCTTGCATCACCATACTTCTTACTATCCAGGTAAATCCTTTTTTAGAACCGGCAGTTCCTTCCATTAACACATAATTTTCGTAAACATGAACAACTGTAAGGGCCTTTCCCAGGTTTTCACGGCCAAATACCCGCAAAAAAAGCTCGTAAGCTCCTTGAGACATATAATGCCTCCCTCTGGAGGAATACAGAAATACCTCCGGACAATTTTCAGGTTGACATGTTAACACATAGAATTTCACATTCATATGGCCTGTATTTGTTTCTATTATCCCCATGTAACTTTTAAAAATTTCATCATATTCGCCTTCATCTATCAATTTTTTTATAGGCTTTACATCCGCCAATGTTAAATTGTTAAAAAATGTATTCGCCTGAATCTGCTCCGGTAATATTTCCTGGAGAATGTTTTTAAATGCACTCCGGTTAATATGGAGCCGCGGAGAAAGCGTGCAAATATGCTTTTTGTCCGGCTTTTCCAAGCTCATAAAACCACCGCAAAAAACAGTATTGCTCACCAAAAAAATCTGGATTAATATTATTGAGGTTATTTTTAATATCCGTTTCATTTTTCTATCTGCTTATTTTTACTTCTGCAAATATATTAAGACTTTTATAATTTCATGTAAAAGTATATCATGACATCATATCCTTTGCAAACTAAGCAACCGGAAAAATCTATATGAGCCAAGAACCAGACTCCTTGCTTGTCAATATTTTGATGTTTTGATGCCCGTCCCCTAACTTACGGCAAAGTATTTTCGAACCTTCGCCGCGATCTGACGCTCCGTCATCTTGTCAACTGTTTCAATACCTACGATGCGTCCACCGAGATTATTTCCTTCAAGACGTTCTTTTAGTTCATCCTTTGCCTCACCAGGACCAAATATTAGAATAGACTCTGCATCACGAATACTCGCAATGACCGCATCATAGTAAATGTTGAGATGTCCCGTAAAAGTTCTCTGGCGGCTATCATCCGCAGATAGAAGCTGGGATTCATAGTGACCCTTAAGAGGTGCATCACCAGAACGCCGAAGCTGTTTTTCTACCTTCGATATTAACAGTCCTATCTCTTCCCCTTTGTCCGTAACAGCCACGACAATAGCCTTCCTATGGTCAATCCATAAACCTAGTTTTGTTCTCATCGTTCCCTCCTTTGTCTATTAGCTGCACCTAACGAGTCTGTAGAAAAAGCCTAAAATTAAAGTTATGCTGCTATTAAAAAGCGCCTTTTCGGGAAGTTTCCGCTTCTGGATATATTATAATTTGATTTATAGTATTCAACAACCTATTTTTGATTAACGGGAAGAACCGCAGCCACAAGCCTCACGCCGCAAGCTGCCGGCAAAACAGTTCATAGCTCATGGCTCATAGTTCATAAAAGGCATCGCGGATAGCACTTGGTTTCGAAGGGGAAATAAAAACACAAATCCAGGCTTTTCGCCATAAGCTGTACGTACAAAAAAATACTCTATACTCAACGCTTCGTCAATTAGTTTCGAATTTCGAGGGCTGCCCCCTCCTCGGCTCTCGAGCATATCTGGCTGGTCCTGACCAAAAATTTCTCTTTACCTGTTTCCGGCAGCCCGGAGTGCCTCCCACTAATAATCACGCCGAGCAATCATTGCGTCATCTGGTAATCTTTCGCAAAATTTGCTTCGGAACACGCTCCCAAAGCGGGCTTAAAACTCACAGCATCCTGCCGAGTTTGGTACAAACCGCCAGAAGACAAGGCATTCATCCACTCAAATTCATGCAAATCCTTCTGACGGCCGACACTGCTACCGCACAAGCCGCGTTGTATAATAATTCAAGTTGAAATCTCCATAACCCCAAATCTAAAATAGGAACAAACTGTTACATTCAGCATACTTTCCTGAAGTTGCGAATGTATACATTACAGGTCTTAACACTTCTAAATCTATCATCAGTGCTTATATCAACGGCTTCTTTATGTGATATGAAGGGAACAAAGTATTTTTTTAAATACTCTTCTAACTTCTTTTTACTGTCGCAAACATAAATTAATCCGCCTGCTTGTTTAAATTTTTCTACTTCTTCTGAGATGTTAAATTTATTCGAGGTTATTTGACAATACCCCCTACCTGAATCCACAAAAAAGACTTTAACTTCGTCATGTTGCATGAGATGAAAGATAGCATATCGTAACGCAACCCAAAAAGTCTCAGCATCATTGCTTGAAATAATAATCCCGACGTTCATTATACTTAATTATTTATAAGTGATAATCTCCAGCAGCCTCTGGCTGATATAAGATATCTTCAACCTTCAATTTCGTCATCGGCTTGATCCTTGAATATCGCTTTGCGCTCTATCCCTCTGCCGATTACATGGTGAAGAACTCCGGGGTAATCTATTCCCCTTTGGTGTGGCATATTTGTATGCTATATTTTTCTCCTCTTAATGTCAATAACTTTAAAACTTGAGCTATTTCCGCAAAACTCCCGGATAAATTAATGAGAAAGCATACCATAGCGGATTATTGCGCGCAAGGATACGAACCGTCCCTACCCTAAAATTACATCTACCCCATTAGATTTTCAAAATGTCTTTTCCCAAAAATGCGATATATAGAAAAATCTTTATCAATGGAAAAAACTTTGTTGATATTTAAAGCTTCGGCTGTTATGAGTAACGTAGCATCGGCAAAATCCATAGGGATATTCGAATATTTTCTTTGCAATTCTACGATTCTGGATAGATGCTCTTTGTTTAAATCGAATATCTCTATCCCCCCTATACAGATCCATTCCAGAAAATCTAACTGAGCCTCAAGGTGAACATGAGCTTTAAGGATGTAAGTAACTTCTGTTATTATCGGCCAGGTACTAATAACTCTTCCCTGGACGCCGCTACGATATTCTTCAAGTTTGCATTTTGCTTTTTGATGATATTTGTCGGAATTATCAAATAAAGCAATTACCGGCCCGGCGTCAACTAGAGCGATGTTTTTCACCTAAAAACTCCTTGAGGTATTGCTTTCTTTTTATAGATAAATCACCTTTTCCACTTCCATATCTACCAAACAGTTTTTGTTCTTCTTTGCAAAAAGATTGATTGGGGAAGTGTCTCTGGTAATATTCAAGAATGCTTTTAGCTATAACACCTGACATGGAAACATTTTCCGATTGACTAAGCAGATGCAGGATATCTTTAATATGACTATCACATCTGGCAGTAATAACTTCTTCTTTCTGTTTGGAAGATTTATTCGTGGCAGCCATTTACCATCACCTCCTGTATTACAAATTGTATCACATTGCATTGTCTTTGTCAAGGCTACTTTATATGATATTAGAAAAGAGGTAAAAAGCGGGGTGTTATTATGACGAATTGGTTTTAGATAGATACTTTCGGCGATATCAGGTGGTATTTTCATCTGCTTTTGCCAGCCAGTGCTTAATGTTTTTGACCATCATTTTATTCTGAGTGTAGGCATAGCCGAGAGTTGATGCGGTTTTATGTTCGATAAGCAGATTGCTTATAACCAGGTTTTTTAAGGCTTTTTGGGCTGTAGAAATAGCTAATCCGGTCCATGCGGCAATTCCCTTTGCCGTATCGATACAGTACGGATTCTCATCAAAAAACCTGAGAATTTTACGATTTATCGCTGAGTTTAAAATTTTTTCCAGGTCCATGAATTTTTACCATTAACAAGTATTTTGTTTTTAGAGCGTTTTACCACGCGGACAAATGCGTCGACAACAACCGGGTCAAATTGTTCGCCGCTTAGATTGACTATTTCCGAAACGGTTTTAGACAGGGACATCTTTTTGCGGTAAGGCCGTTTTGATAACATTGCCTCAAACGCATCGGCAACCGCCAAAATTCTTGCTCCCATAGGGATGTCGTCTGCTTTTAGTCCGCTGGGGTATCCGTGGCCGTCGTAACGCTCATGATGATGAATAATTATCGGCAAAACGGCCTTAAGCCGCCCTCCGATCGGCAGGATAAGCTGAGCGCCTTTAAGGTGTTGTTCCTGAATGATTTTATAATCCTTGCCGGTTAATTTAGTTTGTTTTTTTAATATCTTTTCCGGCAGCCCCATTTGACTTACATTATGCAGCAATGATGCATAATACAACATGCGCATTTGGTCGGAGCGAAGTTTTAATTCCATGCCGATAGACATAGCCACGTTGATAAATAGATCCGTGCGGCCGTAATTATCGGCAACTCCGGAACTTAAAATAGAAGCCAGGGCTTTAATGCTGTTAAGCGTTAGCTTTTCCTGTTCTTCGTAGAGCTGCGCATTTTTTATCGCGATAACCGCCTGTTCCGACAGCGTTGTCAATATTTCCTTATCAAAAACACCGAATGGTTTGTTGTCAAGCCGGAATGAAATATTTATGGCGCCGATAATATGTTCTTCGGCAATAAGCGGTATGCATAGGTATTTAGATTTAATAATCGCATTCCCGGTTTGAACGACCTTCCCGGGTATCCCCTGCCCCACTTTCAAAGAGGATTGATGTGCGTTCTTTTTTTGCAAATCTACAATGGCATGAGTAACTAAAACACGTTTGTATTTATCCATGAGCATGATGCAGCAGCGCCGGGCACGCAGAACCTGCAAGCTCAAGCGGGCAATTCGCGGTAAAAGTTCGCTAAGTTCAAGCGTAGAACTTATGATCCTGCCGATTGTGTGGACAGTAGAAAGTGCTATTGTTTTGGGACGGATGGTTTCATAAAGTTTCGAAACTTCCAGTTCTTTTTGAACGCTTTCAATCGTAGTAGATGTAAATGCAGAGAAAAGACTGAAAAAAGATTCGGGAACCTCTTGTCTTAGATTGCATATCCCGACATATCCATATACCTGTTCTCCCCGAATGATCGGTATGGTGTAGAAATACCTACCGTTGGCAGAAATAGTTTTCTGGATTTGGTTGGTAGCCTTTGTCTTAATAATCATGGGGGTGATTACAGAGATCTCATTGTTAAGTAGTTCTTTGCCGGGGAATGCATGTTTTTCCGGTCGAAACGACTTGTCAAATTTGTGAGGATATATCAGCCAGGTAGCGCTGCCGATAAACTTGTCGAATGTTTCTATTTCGTTTCTCCAACTGGGATGTTCTATGAATTTAGCAAAAAATTCTTCTTGATATGAATCTTTCATTGAAATTTAACCCCTTATATCAGGATTGATTTTTTTCTATTATATTGCGTAGGATTTTTTTGTCTTCTTCTTTTTTCCACCAGGAAAAACTTATTCCCATTATATAGTTATCGTTATCGCCATCTTCTTTACGTATCCACGCGACGCGGCCGAATGTTCTTATCGGATCTTGATCCGGGGAAATTTTTATGTCAATCCCTACCGGGGCTTTTACGGTGAGCTCATTATTGGTTTTTATCGCTAGTCCGCCCAGGCTAATGTTTTCAACCATATTGAGCGATTTTTCGTGGTAGGTAGACCAGGTTCGAGGGTCTAGGAGTTTAAAACTTACCTTTATGCCCGGGACTTTTACTCTCGAGAAATTCCTTTTTTCGGAAAGGTTTCTAGTATCCATACTATCCCCCCTAACGTTTAAAAGTTTTTTATAGTTTTGAAAAACATTATTTTTTCTCTTACTCTTATATTATAAATCACTTCAGAGTTTTGTCAAGAGCATTATATTAAACAATCTTACCCGCTACACCCTTTCCCAGGGATGGAAAAGCTTTTTGTATTCATCAAGTGCATAACGGTCGGTCATTCCCGAAATATAATCACAAATATCTCTATACAGAGTTTGTTTGGAATCTTTTCTCGCTGTTCCCGGAGGCAGTTGTTCCGGATTGGCAAGATATACCTCAAACAATTCTCTCAGAAAACGCTGCGCTTTGCTGGACATGCGCACTACTTTATAATGACGGTATAATTTATTAAACAGGAAATCGGAGAGTTCTTCCAATTGGCCTTTGAGCGGGGATTGATGGAAACCGATTGTTTTTTCTTTCTGGACGAAAACCGCATCCGGATATTCAATTGCGGCTTCGCTGATTTTTTTTTGGGACTCCTCTACTAAAGCGGAAACCTGCAGGTCGATGAGCGTGCGGATGATTTGATATTTTTCGATATTGGGTTTTAAATCCGTATATTGCCGGGAAATTTTTTCCCGGGCGATGCGCCAAAGCTCTATTTTCTCCAATTCATTTTCTTTTAATAATCCGCTGGTAATTCCGTCATCAAGGTCATGATTATAAAAGGCTATTTCATCCGCGATATTTACTACCTGAGCCTCCAGTGTCGGCATTTTATTCGGATCGAATTCCTGCAGTACATGGGGATTATCAAACGCGGTTATATGCTTGATAATGCCTTCACGAACCTCCCATGTTAAGTTGAGCCCTTTAAAATTAGGATAGCGTTCTTCAAGGATGTCTACTACGCGTAATCCCTGTAAATTGTGGTCAAAACCACCCTGGTCTTTCATGATTTCACGTAAAATGTCTTCTCCGGCATGGCCGAAAGGAGTATGTCCGATATCATGTGCAAGGGCGATAGCTTCTACAAGTTCCTCATTAAGCCGCAGCGCCTTTGCTATTGTCCGTGCGATTTGAACTACTTCCAGCG
Source organism: Candidatus Omnitrophota bacterium (assembly GCA_018895275.1). GTDB lineage: Bacteria > Omnitrophota > Gorgyraeia > B26-G9 > B26-G9 > JAHIOQ01. The sequence goes on along the minus strand of JAHIOQ010000098.1, from coordinate 11,012 downwards.
TATGGGTAAGCCTTGTGCGAAATTGATCGCCTTCGTGGTTGACAAATACCTGGGTTTTGTATTGCAAACGCCGAAAAGCGTGGGAATGAATTATTCGGTCACGGTCACGTTGAAATACCGAACGGTAAGGATGCTCTTCTTCCGGATATTTTCTGCCGCGGGAAAGTTCCGGGCGCATGGCATATGTAGCCAAAGCGGAATTTGTCGATAAATTATCTGTGTTTTTCATGAATTCTTTTTTGCAGTTCGTTAACAATATCATCAATCTTTATTAAGTCTTGAGAGCCCAGATGCATGTCCTTAATAATAATGGAGTCATTCTTAAGCTCATTATCTCCAAATACCAAGGCAAAGGAACATCCCAGCTTATCCGCCTGACGGAATTGCGCCTTTAATGATTTTTGCTCAAAATTCAAAAAGGTTGTCATTTGATTTTTACGTAGATTCTGTACTATTGCAAACAACTTTTTAAAACAGGTTTCTCCCAGGGCAATCGCGTAAACGGAATCTCCGCGATCCACAGGGAAGGTTACGCCTTCAGCCTCCGCCGCAAGTAAAAGCCGTTCTATGCCGCAGGCAAACCCCACTGCGCCTGCGGGAGAACCGCCCAATTCCGCGACTAGGTTATCATATCTGCCTCCGGCCAGGATGGTATTCTGTGCGCCGAGTTTTTCATGTGTAATCTCAAAAACGGTTTTGGTATAATAGTCGAGGCCGCGAACGAGATAAGGCATAACTTCATAAGAAACTCCAAGCATGTCCAATGTTTTTTTTACCAATTCGAAATCAGTACGTGATTCTTCGGATAATATCGTGTCTATATGCGGAGTGTCCTGAATAATCCTGCAGCACGATTTAACTTTACAATCAAGTATTCTTAGTACGTTACGTTCATAGCGGTTGTTGCAATTTTCGCACAAAAGGTTTTTTTTAGTTTTTAAATATTCCTTCAGTAATCCTGAAAATATAGTTTTATCCGTGCTGTTGCCCACGGTGTTGAGCAAAAGGCGAAAATCTTTGATCCCAATGCTGTTCAAATAATGCACGGCAAGCAGAATAACTTCCGCATCAAGATACGGGCTGTAAGAACCAAGAGCTTCTACCCCGATTTGATAGAATTGCCTGTTTCTGCCGGCCTGGGGCTTTTCCCCCCGGAACATCGGCCCGGAATAAAAAAATTTTGCCGATCCCCCCTGCCGGTCGAATTGATGTTCCAGATATGCCCTTACGACGCAAGCCGTTGCTTCCGGACGCAAAGCTATTTTTCTCATACCCCTATCTACAAAAGTATACATTTCTTTTTCGACGATGTCGGTTTCTTCGCCGATGGTTCTGATGAAGAGCCTGCTTTCTTCAATTATGGGTACCCGAATTTGTCCGTAACCGTATTTGGAAAAGGTGTTACGGGCATGCGTTTCGATATAATCCCAGTGTGTGCATTCCTGCGGCAGGATATCTTGAACGCCTTTTAGCGCTTTTATTTTTTCCGGCACTTTTTACTCCAAGAGCATAAGACCCCATTCATTATGATTGGGGTCTTAAATTTAATCCGACTCTGATTTTGAAATAACCCTGATTATTTCACCAATTTTTTCATCTCTAATCCCGGTTTAAATACTACCACCTTTTTCGGCGGTACCGGAACCACCTGGCCGGTCCGTGGATTACGGCCGGTCCGGCCTCTTCTTGCTTTAACCTTAAAAATCCCGAAATTTCTCAATTCAACAGTCTGTCCGTTAACAAGACTTTCAATAATGGTGTCAAGTACTCTTTGAACGACTTTTTTGATATCCTGCTGTTTTAATTTAGTTTCGTTGGCAATTTTGAGTACGATATCTTTTTTCGTCATGCCGCTTAACCTCCTTTCCATCGCCGGTAAAATGCTTCTCGTTTTTATTACGAGAAAAAGTTTTTAACTAGGTAAAATATTACGGAAATAAATAATATTATAAAAATCAAGGCAACAAAAGGATTGGCAAAAACCCTACGGCAAAACGTATTAAAGGCGCTTATTTTTGCCAGTTCGTTCTTTCTGTTCTCAAGAGAGCCCATGATTTTATTCAAGGTGATATACGAACTGTGCCAGTCGTTTTCGATTTTTTCCATCTGCAAAGGAGACAGCATGAGAATACTTTTCAGGCTCATAACTTGGGATATAACGTCAAAAGTTCTGTCTTCGGCCGTGGGTTTTATTCCTAGCGCATCCATTAATCCCTGATATTTTCTCGCGAGGCTGCTTTTAAGTTCCAGGAAGTTCTTCTCCTCTTCTTCGGTAAAAGTAGCTTGATTAGTCGCACGCTTGTATAATTCATAAAAAGAAGCCCATAATACCACAAAGTCATTAAGGAGTTTAATTTTTGCCTCTAAATTTTTATCAATCATAGCCCTACCCTTTCTTGTGTTTATTTTTCATATCTATCCTATTAACAATAGGTACGGTTAAATATTATCATAACCGCAGTTTTTTGTCAAGTGATAATTTGCGCTAATTCCGGGCAGTAATCAATAGCCGTTTCTTTAGATATAATTTTTGCATGATAAAGTCTTTTAAAACTTTCGGACATCGTATGCATTTGATAACGGGCGCCGGTCTGGATAACCGAGGGGATTTGAATGGTTTGCCCCTCTCGGATGAGATTACGGACGGCGTCGGTAGTGATCATGACTTCAGTCGCGATAACACGCGTTTCCCGGTCTTTTTTGGGGACAAGGAGTTGCGTTATAATCCCCTGCAAGCAGTTTGCCAATTGTACGCAGGCCTGATGCCGTTGCTGCGGCGGAAAAATGCTGATAAGACGGTCGATTGCCTGTATGGTGTCCGGGGCATGAAGCGATGTCAGTACAAGATGTCCGGTTTCCGCGGCAGTAATTACCGTACGTACGGTTTCCGCATCCAGCAACTCTCCGACCAATATTACGTCCGGGTCCTGGCGTAAACAACGCCGCAGGGCTACGGAAAACGATAACGTATCGGTACCAATCTCACGTTGTTTAATAATTGAGTTTAAATTTGTATGGATGTATTCAATAGGGTCTTCCAGACAGATGATTACCGCTTCTCTTTTACGGTTAATGATGTCAACCATCGCGGCAAGAGTGGTTGTTTTTCCGCTGCCTGTGGGACCGGCGATAATTACAATGCCTTTTTTGAGCAAGGCCAGTTGTTCAATAACACTGGGCAGGCCTAGTTCCTGTACTGTTCGCAGGTCCGGCATAATCACGCGGAAAGTTCCTTCTACATTCCCGCGTTGTATGTGTACGTTTACTCTGAAGCGCAACTCCGGGTTTGGGGAAAAAGCAAAGTCCAGTTCTTTGAATTTTTCAAAACGGGCGATTTGTTCATCCGAGAGAATGCTGTAAATCATGTCCTTTAAATCCAGTGTTCCCAATGCATCCATTTCTAATGGTATTAGTCGTCCGTGGATACGCAAAATCGGCGGGCGATTATATGTCAGGTGCAGATCAGAAGCCTTTTTTTGTGCGGTTACCTGAAGCAGCCGCACAATGTCCATGGATTCAATGCGTTTGAAAATTTCTTCTTGATTACCGCTTTGAATATTTTCAAAAGTTAAGCCGATATCAAATTTGCGATCTTTAAGTTCTTCTATGCGGATAACGCGCGCAATTATCTCAATGTTGTTTACGATTTTTGCTAAACGGAAAATTAGTTTTAGTTTTGTATCTAAATCCAGCGGCTTATCAAGCTGAATACGCATTCCGTTTATGCTGATATCCTTAGCAACGGTTTCAAAAGCAGGGCCTTGCGGGGTATCTCCGGATAAGGGGTAGCATTTGACTTTAATCCTCGAGCGAATCCGTGTTGATGCTCTCATTTCCGCATAAAAATTAAGCGAATCTTGCATGTCGATTTCTCCTTAATGAGCACATAATTTATGGAGGCTACTGCCGACATAAATTATGTGTGCGAATTAATGTCCGAACTGCGGAGGGAAAATATCATCGAATATTTTCCCGACATCTTGCCGCCGGACGTTTTGAACTACCGTTTCATTTTTACCAGGACATCTTCTTTGCCTAGAATCTTTTCCAATTCCGAAATTAACGTGTTACTGACTTCCACGCATGTATTCGCTTGAATTTTTACCCGCTTTCCCTCTTTATCAGATACAGCTAAATGAATCGGGGTCTTGCCGGGATGCAACTGAATGATATCTTTTATTTTATAAAAGATTTTCTGCTTTAAGTCAAGAGGCGAAATGCTTAGGTTTAGGCTTTCGACCATAACTCTAGAAACAGATTCTATGGGGATAACGTCAGAGGCGATGATTTTCGGCGAGTTTTCCCGATAGTCAAGCTTTCCCTTAACGACAACTACTCCATCCTGGCGCAAATGCATAAATGTCTGTTTATACACTTCCGGAAACACCAGTACCTCTAAACTTGACTCCGTGTCTTCCAAGCGGATAATCGCCATTTTTTCCGCCTTTTTCTTGGTTATCGTTGTTTTTATTTTTTCGATAATGCCGGCAACGGCAACATCTTCCGCGGCTGCCGCCTTTTTATAAATGTCGGCTGTGGATAAGAGCGAATATCTTTTGAGCAATTTTTTATACTGATCAAGCGGGTGCGCGGTAATGTAAAAACCCAGCATTGTTTTTTCGTAGGAGAGTAATTCGAGTAAAGGCCATTCTTCAACTTTGCTTAGTTTCGGCTCCTGAGAATTAGTGTCTGCGCTGCCTTCAAAAAGAAGCATTTGTCCGCTTTGCTTGTCTTTTTGCAAAGAGCCGGCCAAAGAGATTATCGATTCCATATTCGCTATAAGTTGAGCGCGGTTGATTTTTAAACTATCAAAGGCTCCGCACTTGATTAAGCTTTCGATCACCTTTTTGTTTGTTGCCTTGGAATCAACTCTTTTACAGAGGCCTAGTAAAGAAGTGAATCTGTCCCCTTCCTTTCTAGCGCGGATGATGGATTCCACCGCTCCTTGGCCTACATTTTTAATCGCCGACAACCCGAATCGGATGGAATTATCGCTGACTACGGTGAATTGCGCGAAACTTTCGTTTATATCCGGAGGTAGAATCTTGATTCGCATATGTTTACATTCGTTTATATATAAAGCAATTTTATCGGTGTTATCTTTTTCACCCGTCAGCAGAGCGGCCATAAACTCTACCGGGTAATTAGCCTTGAGAAACGCAGTTTGGTAAGATATGAGCGCATATGCCGCGGAATGGCTTTTATTAAATCCGTACCCGGCAAAGAATTCGATAAGCCCGAAAACTTTTTCCGCGATATTTTTCTTTATGCCTTTGTACACTGCCCCGTCAATAAAAGATTTCTTCAGATTTTCGATTACCTCCGGAATCTTTTTCCCCATCGCCCGCCGCAATACATCTGCTTGTGCCAGAGAAAAACCGGCAAGAACATTGCTGATGCGCATGACCTGTTCCTGATAAAGGATAATGCCATAGGTATCTTTCAGTACCGGTTCCAGGAGGGGATGGTCATAACGGACTTTTTCCACGGAATGTTTTCTCTTTATAAAATCATCAACCATGCCGCTTCCTAACGGCCCTGGCCTGTAAAGTGCCAGCAAGGCAATAATTTCCTCGAACTTATCGGGTTTAAGTTTTTTCAGCAGGTCTCTCATCCCGGAACTTTCTACCTGGAATACTCCGAGGGTTTTGGCCTTGCAAAAAAGCTCGAAAGTCTTGGGCTCATCAAGCGGAATCTTATTTATATCCAGATTGATTCCTTTCGTGCGTTTTATGATTTTGAGCGTTTCCGAGATAATAGTCAGCGTTTTAAGCCCTAAAAAATCCATCTTAAGCAGCCCGATCTTTTCCAGAGATTTCATCGTATATCCGGTTGTCGTTTGTCCGTCGGTCGAGCGGAATAATGGGATGTGTTCATAAAGCGGTTTATCACTGATCACTACTCCGGCCGCGTGTGTTGATGCATGCCGGCTTAACCCCTCCAGTACCAACGCGGTATCAACCAGCTTTTTTATCGTCTTGTCTGAATGATAAAGCCGCTTCAGTTCAGGTTCAACGGAAATGGCATCGGACAATGTAATGTTGGGATCAACCGGAATAAGTTTCGCAAGCTTATCAACTTCCGCATACGGCATTCCCAGAACTCTTCCGACATCGCGAATTACGCCTTTAGCCGCCATAGTCCCGAAGGTTATAATCTGTGCTACGTTATCACTGCCGTATTTCTCCGAGACATATTTAATTACCTCATCCCTGCGTTCGTAACAAAAATCTATGTCTATATCCGGAAAGCTGACTCTTTCCGGGTTTAAAAACCTTTCAAAAAGCAGGTCGTATTTTAACGGATCAATTTCCGTAATTCCCAAAAGATAAGAAACAATGCTTCCGGCCGCAGAGCCTCTTCCCGGCCCGACGGGAATTCCTTTTTCCTTCGCAAAGCGCACAAAATCGGAAACAATTAAAAAATAGCTGGCAAATCCGGAATTCTTTATTACAGACAATTCATGCTCCAGGCGTTCTTTTGCCGTAGCTTCGTTTTCACGGCAGCGTTCGGGAATGTTTTTCAGGCATATCTGCCTGAGAACTTCCACCGGCGAGGCGCCATCAGGAAGATTATAATGCGGCAGGTGCGTTGTTTTAAAATCAAGTTCAAGGTTACACATCTCCGTAATTCTAATTGTATTGCTTATTGACTCGGGTAATTCGCTGAAAAGTTTTTTCATTTCTTCCGGAGACTTGAAGTAAAATTCATCGCTGCTTAGCCGCATGCGATTCTGGTCATCAAGCGTTGTCTGGGTTTGCAGGCAAAGTAATACTTCATGTGCCTGAGACATCTCTTTTTTTAGGTAATGTACGTCATTCGTGGCTACCAGCGGGATATTTAAATCTTTGCTTAGCTTTACCAAAGCTTTGTTAACTTTTCTTTGCTCCGGGAGGTTGTGGTCCATAATCTCCAGGTAAAAACTGTCTTTATCGAAAATTTCTTGAAATTGCCGGGCGACATCGTAGGCCTGTTTTTCCTGGCCGGCCAGGAGCAGGCTGGCGATTTCTCCTTTTAGACAGCCGCTCATCCCGACCAGCCCTTTGGAGTACTGGGAGAGTACCTCTTTATCAATACGCGGTTTATAATAAAACCCTTCCCGATAAGCGATGGAAACTAAGCGAATCAGGTTTTTGTATCCCTCTTCGTCTTTTATCAGCAGGCTCAGATGGTGGTTTTGTTCTTTTTCTCCGAGTTCTCCCCTTTTATGCCGGCTTGTTTTGGCAACATAGGTTTCGCATCCGATGATCGGTTTTACGCCTTTTTTCATCGCTTCGCTGTAAAACTCGATGGCCCCGAAGATATTTCCATGGTCGGTAATTGTTAGTGCGGGCATATGCATTTCATGGGCAAGATCAATTAGCTTTGAAACAAGACAAGCCCCGTCAAGTAAACTGTACTGGCTGTGCACATGCAGGTGTACAAAATCACTGTGTTTCATATTATTCCCATTCTATTGTCGCCGGCGGCTTACTGCTTATATCATAAACCACCCGGTTAACTCCTTTTACTTCATTAATTATCCGGTTCGAAACCGTTTCCAGAACCGGTGCCGGCAATTTTGCCCAGTCCGCGGTCATGCCGTCTACGCTGGTGACGGCACGCAAAGCCACCGTGTTTTCATAAGTTCTTTCGTCTCCCATTACTCCTACGCTTTTTAGCGGCAGCAGCACGGTTAACGCCTGCCAAACCTGACGGTACAACCCGGCTTTTTTTATCTCTTCGATAAATCGAAGGTCTGCCTGGCGCAAAATATCCAGCCGTTCTTTAGTAATGTTTCCTAAGATTCGGATTGCTAATCCCGGGCCGGGAAAAGGATGCCGTTCTATAATCTCATCCGGTAAACCCAATTCTTTGCCGAGAATGCGCGCTTCGTCTTTAAATAAGAATTTCAATGGTTCGATAAGCTTTAAATGCATCTTCTTTGGCAAACCGCCCACGTTATGATGGCTTTTTATTACGGCAGAGGGGCCGCCGAATACCGACCGGCTCTCGATAACATCCGGATATAGCGTTCCTTGTGCTAAAAACTTGATATTTTTTATTCTTTTCGCTTCTTTTTCAAAAACATGTATGAACAAACGGCCGATGATTTTACGTTTTTTTTCCGGATCCGTTACGTTTTTCAGTGCGTTCAGAAATTGTTTTTCAGCATCAACATAATGAAAGTTCAGGTGATAGTGTTTTTTAAATGTGTTGATAACTTGTTCAGCCTCGCCGCTGCGGAGCAGTCCGTTATTGACAAAGATACAATGCAGCCGTTTCCCTAATGCCTTATGCAGTAAAACTGCGCTGACGGATGAGTCCACGCCGCCGCTTAGCCCGCATACCACGGAATGTTCTCCGACTTGTTCGCGGATTTGACTTGCGGCGTCTTTTATAAACGATTTCATCGTCCATAATCCGCGGCAGCGGCATATTTTGAAGATAAAATTTTTCATAATTTCTTTGCCTTTAGGCGTATGTACCACCTCCGGATGAAACTGCAAACCATAAATTTTATCGTTGTGATTCGCAAAGCCGGCAATTTTTGAATTGCGCGTATGCGCTAAGCGAGTGAACCCTTTCGGCATTTTTGTAACTTTGTCCTCGTGAGACATCCAGGTGATTATTCTTTCATCAAGTCCGGAAAAGAGGCCGTGTGTGTCGTCGATGTTTAATTCTGCCTTTCCGTATTCCCGGGCGGAGGATTTCCCCACTTTTCCTCCCAGATAAAAAGCAATAAGTTGCATGCCGTAGCAGATACCCAGCAGCGGTATTCCCAATGATAATATTTCGCGTTCGCAGCGCGGGGCATTTTTCTGCGTAACACTGGAAGGGCCTCCGGAAAAGATTATACCCTGCGGATTCAATTGTTTTATTTTTTCCGCGCTGATGCCCGGAGTGTAAATTTCGCAATATACGTTACATTCCCTTATCCTTCGAGCTATTAACTGACTGTATTGAGAACCAAAATCGACGATAACAATAATTTCTTTCATGGTTTTATCATCCTATATAATTCGTCAAGAGATTGAGAAATAATTTTTGTTTCGGTCAATACCGGCATAAAATTCGTATCGGCGTTCCAGCGCGGAACGACGTGCACGTGTAAATGAGCATCAATGCCGGCACCGGCCGTTTTTCCAACATTCATTCCGATATTAAAGCCGTGCGGTTTTAATATTGCTTTTAAAATTTTAGTCGTTTCGATTACGAGGTCCAGCAGTTCCAGTTTCTCTTCGCCATTTAGTTTATCCAATTCCGCTACATGACGGAACGGAGCGATGAGCACATGCCCGTTGTTATAAGGAAAAATATTAAGCAGCGAATAGACATATTTTTTTCTCACAACAATGTAATTAATACGGTCCTTTTTTTGTTTCGGTTTTTGACAGAAGATACATCCTTTGGTTTTTTTAGCCTGAATGTACTGGATTCGCCAGGGTGCCCATAAGTTGTCCATAAATCCTCTTATTAATTATATCAATTATTGTTTGTTATTTAAATTTTTATTATTGTAGCTTTAACCGTATTTCCTAATTCAAGAATTCCCACGGTGTTTTCTTTAGCAAAAACCTTGTCCGTTGCGCTGCCGGGATTAAAAAACAAGATGCCTTGTTTTGTTTCCTTCAGCGGTTTATGCGTATGCCCGAAGACGATAATATCGACATTCTTAAATTCTTTAGCAATACGCTCTTCAATCCCCTGCGGAGCGCCCCAGCCGTGTATCAATCCAATCATGTATTTACCGGCTTTAACCGTCTTTTTCCGTGGTAACAGGGTTTGAAGCTGTTCGGAATCCATGTTGCCGCTTACGGCGACGACGTTCGGTGTTATTTTTTTTAAAGCATCAATGACGCATATTTCCACGAGGTCCCCTGCATGTAAAATCATATCCGTTCCTTTGAAGCAGCGGGCAACGGCTTCGGGAATTTCATCGCGGATAATCGGAACATGCGTGTCGGATAATACGCCGATCTTCATTTTATAAACCTTGGCCTTTCAAACAGGAAAAACATGTCGTTTAAAATTTTTTGGTCCCATACCCATACCTTAGCGTCGAGGGCTTTTAAACGGGCGTTAACATCGATCCCTTCCAGAGCTATCAAAATTTTTTTGATGCAATCTCTGCGTTTTGCCTGGGAAAGGAAATCGTTGATTTTTATTTCATCGATATAATCTTTTTCAATGCCGCATAGCCAGCTTTTATTTAAGCGTTTTGCATTTATAAGGCTGCTATTGTTTCCGTTGCTTATGACGACTTCATCAAAGCGGGTAAGCATGAAGCGTTTGTTGTCCAGTTCTATGATATCATTCTCGAATGATTCAAAGAGCTCTTTTAAGCGTTGCTCGATCTTCTTTTGCGATTCGCTGATGAATTCGTCTATGAGTTTTTTTACTTCCGTTCCGAATTTATCGGCGGCGCCGTATATATCCATATTAAATGAATTCTGCTGCCGGCACAGCACATATTTGAGCCAGTGGACAAAAAGAGGGTCATTTATATAATGAAAGACCCCCTTTTTAGTAATTATATCGGTTTGTATCAGCTTAGCCAACAACCGGTTAATCTCGTGAGTTTTTTTGTTTAAGAACGAACTGATCTGCGATAACTTTTTCCTGCCGCCGGCGATTGCCGGTAATACGGCGGGATATAAATTATTCGAATTCGTGCTTAAGAACGCATGATATTTATTCTGAAAATACTGGTTTAGTTTGCCGTGGTTTTTGTGCATGCATTCTTCCAGGCTTTCGATTAGAATTTTTTCCGTGATTGTTTTTGTGTTATTATCAAGGCATGCGCACTTGATTTGTTCGATAATAACATCCAGATAAAACGGATAGCCGCCGGTAAAATAGGTTAAAAAATTGACTAAAACCTCATCTATTTCGAAATTGTCCAGTTCTTTTTCGGCGAATCTTTTGGCATTAATATTATCAAACGGATGTATCATTATCGTTTCGAAATTTCCGAAAAGCAGGCTTAATTTTTTAGAAAGTATGTTTTGTGCCGCGTATAAAGCCGAACT
>JAHIOQ010000005.1 GCA_018895275.1 Candidatus Omnitrophota bacterium | reverse complement strand
GGGTACCATATGTTTTAGCACTTGTCAAGGGGCGCAACGGGAGAAGTCACATCTTTCCGCCTATTTACTTCATTATTATCACTACCGCTTTTCTTTTTCCTTAACTTATTTCCACACATACACTTCGTTATTATTGCCTTTTTAATAGCCGGACACTAGTGGGGAATTACAGCAAGATTAAAAATGTCCTCTTTGCAGAAGATTATTTTATATGGTATACTTTCTTTCTTTTTCAGGATTAAGGTTATGAAAAAACGTAATAGTTCAGCTCTGGGAAGAATAGAGTTTTATCCAGCCGTTTCCCGTGAGACGGATGTTAATTTGAGCAGCCTGGAATCGGTCTAAAGCGGTGGAGAGATGGCGGAGCGCAGGAGATATTGCTTTTTTCTCAGAAGTATATCTTCAAACGTACGTATGGCGTCAATCCCATTGAGTTTGGCGGTTTGTAAAATACTTGTAATCACATTGTGATATTTAGCCCCCTCATCGGAACGGTTTCCAAAAGTAATCTTGCGCAATATCACATCCGGCCTTATCTGCTGCTCCGCGTGATTATTATGATGATCTATTCCACGTACATATAAAAAAGTAAAAATCTCTCCTTTGTGCCGCTCAAGTCGTTTGGCAAAACGCTTGAGTATTCTTTTATTGGGATTAGGGAATGCGAAATCTTCAAGAGCGTTGTTAAGCGCTTCTCTGCGGGCACAGTAAACATCATCCCAGATTCCATCTTTATACTCTTTATACAAGGTGATCGCATCCTGGAGTATTGCTTTAAGCCTCCTGACATAACCTAAAACTTCCGCGTCGTCGCGCCAATATGCTTCGACTTTCTTTAAGTCCCGTAAAATATGCGCAAGGCAACGTTGTTTAGCTTTCGTTATGATCTTATTGTATGCCGATAGAAAATCCGAAATTAAAATCCCATCATATTTATCACCCAGGATATCTCGCACAACTTTCTGGCCGCGCGATTGATCGATATGACTAACACACACATTCTTATTCGAGAATTTCCACAGCCAACGGCTCTGGCCATCTACTTTCCATCCTGTTTCATCGGCATGGATAAAGAACCCCTTCTTCAATGACTCGATAAGCGTCTGGTATAGAGGAGACCCGGCCCGTTTTAACTGATACCTGAACCCGGCGATTGACGACGCAACAATCTTCAGATTGAATACCTTCTCAAACAGCTCACGGACATCCCGTTCTGAGATCTTTATTCCATAACGTAAAAAAGCCGCCAACGCTTTGGCCTTGGGACCTATGTAACTATTCGGTAATTCGTCCTTGCCCAAAGGCGCCACCACTTTTTGCTTGCAATCCTTGCAATAATATTCGTGGTGCCGGTATAAAACTGCTTCCACCCTCGGCAAAACAATATCTTCCTGGATGTGCTCATCCACGCTCTTACATTCCGTTAAATCAGAACCGCCGCATTGTGGGCAACAACTCATTCGCACATCTTCAACCCGGTCTGTCTTCTTCGGTTTCTTTCTAAACCAGCCGATATGCCCGAAAAGACCACCTTTTTTCTTCGGCAAAGGAGCCGGCGTTTGGTTCCCGGAATCCTTGGGCGGTTTCTTTTTGCCGGATTTATAACGCTTTGTCTTGAGTTCTTCCAGTTCGAATTTTAGATAGGCATTTTCCTCTCTAAGTTTTTCGTTTTCATCCCGCAACCGTAATACCAGCTGTTCTAATGCTTTCCTATTCATCGGCAAGTCCCGTGTAATGGTATCTCAATATCTTAAAATTTATTTCGGCTATACGATAGATAAGGCCTATTGCCGTATCGTATTCTTTTATGCCTCTTACGGCGTAATAAAGCTTCTTCTTATTCAAGAATATCATGTTAGTCGCCTTAGTCGACCGGTGGGATAAATACTGGTATGGCCCATGAAGAATGGGGTTTTCCTTTCGCTTGCATCTGCATCCTGTCTTGCCGCAGATATTGCCGCGCTTGAGGATTGTGCCGCGCAGAATATGCTTAAATCCACGCAACTTTTCTGCCAACGCGTCACGCTTTTTAACTAGTGCTTTTATCTGTATGGATGCCCTCGACTTCATACCCGACATATTATAATATTGCTCGGAAAATGTCAAGAAAAAAATGCACTTAAAATGAACGCAATCAGTTAAAGCATTTTAGCAGTTGAAAATTTTATCAGAGAGTTCTTCCCAGAGCTGAACTATTACCTTTTTATTTATCCTGCAGCTTGCGGCTTGCGACTTGTAGCTTGTTGCGGCCTGCAGCCCGTTTTTCAGTCCTGCGGTGTATACCCGGCTTCTTTAATCTTCTCCAGGACTATCCTGCGCTCGGGAGAGCCGGATATTCTTATCACTTTTTTTTCGACATCCACAACAACGCTGTTTACCCCGCTTATCTGTTTCAGGCTGCTTTCCAGGGTAAGCTTGCAATGCGCGCAATGGATATCCGAAACGGATATTTCCATGTCCGGCTTATCAATACTGCAGGACTGCGGCCGCAGCAGCGCCCCGGCAATAATACCCAGCAGGATAATTCCGCAGACAAGTTTAAATTCAAAGCTGAGCATTTTTCCCGCGCCGGTAACAAGACCGACATTAGCACCAAGCATCGCCCAAATAAGATTAAAGGCAACACCCATTATCACGGCAACGACAATCATATTCATCAAATAAAGATAAAACGACTTCTTCCCCATTTTCGCGCGCACAAACGCCAGGGTTATGGCATTGGT
>JAHIOQ010000097.1 GCA_018895275.1 Candidatus Omnitrophota bacterium | reverse complement strand
CTTCTGTCTTCTGTCTTCTGTCTTCTGTCTTCTGTCTTCTGTCTTCTGTCTTCTGTCTTCTGTCTTCTGTCTTCTGTCTTCTGTCTTCTGTCTTCAGACTTCTGACTATTAGAACTTTAAAACTCCGCCGTAGCCCGAATAACTTCCTCTAATGATGTAATCCCGGAAAGGGCTTTCTCGAACGCATCATCCCTCAGGCTTTTCATTCCACGCTCGACCAAATAACGCTTAATCTCCATATCCGAAACCCTGTTTAAAATCATCTGCCTTATTTCATCATCGTAGACAAAGGCTTCCACGGCAGCGATTCTGCCGCAATATCCGCTCTTGCCGCACTTATCGCATCCGGCCGGCCTGTACAAAACCACTTTCCCCGACGGAACATTAACAATCGAAAGTTTTTTTAGTTCTGCCGATTCCATCTCATAGGGCTGCTTACAAGCGGAACATAAAGAACGGCATAATCTTTGCGCCGCAACCATGATTATGGCGGAAGATACCAGAAAAGGCTCAACCGCCATATTAATAAGCCGGGCAATGGCGCTGGGCGCATCATTGGTATGCAGCGTACTCAAAACCAGGTGCCCGGTTAATGCCGCCTTCATCGCAATATCCGCAGTTTCAATATCGCGTATTTCCCCCACCATTATTACGTCGGGGTTTTGACGTAATACCGACCTCAAACACTCGGGAAATCCCAGGCCGATCTCCGGTTTGGTCTGAACCTGCGTTAGGCCTTTTAAATGGTATTCTATAGGGTTTTCAATTGTTACAATACTTTTTTTAATTGCATCCAACTGGCTGAGAATCGCGTAAAGCGTAGTCGACTTGCCGCTGCCGGTCGGCCCGGTAATCAATATTGCGCCGTAAGGGGCGTTTACGGCTTTTTCAAAGAGGCGCATCAACTCCGGCGAAAATCCGAGCGTAGACAAATCCAGTTTTAAATTTCCTTTATCCAGGATACGAATAACTATCTTCTCGCCAAAATTGATCGGTAAAATCGAAACACGAAAATCCACGGCCCTGTCTTTAAAGTCGATTGCGAAGCGGCCGTCATGAGGAAGCCTCCGCTGTGTAATATCCAGCCTTGTCAGGATCTTAAACCGGGCGATAAGGGCGTCCTGAATATCTTTGGAAAAAGAATTCATGTAATGCAAAACCCCGTCAATACGGTAGCGCAATCTAATTTCCTTCTCATAAGGTTCTATATGTATATCGCTTGCCTTATACTTTATCGCCTCGGCCAGAATAGAATTTGCCATGTTAACAATATTCTCATTTTTACTGAGTTCCGTTATTTTTCTGGCATCAAACTCTTCGGCTTTAGCTAACGATTCAAGCTTTACGTCCGGAAGAAACTCTTTATCTAAATCTAAGGGCTTGCCGGACAAACTGTAGTATAAATCAATCGCACTGCCTATTTCCGCAGGAGAACAGATCACGGAACGCAATTCATAATCACTTAAAATTATGGCTACGTTATCCAAACTTAACACATTAAGCGGATCGGCCATAGCCAAGGTCATTACCTGTCCGATCCTGGAAATAGGAATAAGCTGATAATTACGGCAAATACTTTCCGGGACAAGGCTAATCACCTCTTTAGGTATTTTATAATTGGATATCGTAATAAAAGGCTTATCCAGCTTATTTGATAAAACAACTACTTCGTCCATATCACCGGTCTCAGTTACCTGGCGAGGATTCGGCAAGGAACCATGCTCTTGCGGGTCATAATGATTATTATTCTTTAAATTGTCATCCGGCTTTTCATTCAAAAGCATCTAAAAATTCAAACCTCATTTTTTATCCGCGACCGTGCATCTGAGGATCTCTTCCAGCGAAGTAACCCCATTCAGCACCAAATCAAGCCCCCCTTGCCGCAAAGTAACCATTCCTTCCCGCTGCGCTTGTTTTCTTATCTGAATTTCCTGACAGTTGCCTTCGATTAACTTTTTAATTTCCGGGCTAATCGGCAAAACTTCCACGATTGCCGTTCTCCCATGATATCCCGTCTGAGAACAATAGCTGCAACCTTTAGTTTTGTAAATGTACCTTTCGACTTTGAATTCCGCTAATTGCACCCCGTATTTTTCCATCTCTTGAATAATTGCATCCGGAACCGCATAGCGTTGTTTACACTGGGGGCAAAGAATCCGGACTAAAATCTGCGCGGATACGACGAGGCAGGAGGAAGCGATTAAAAACGGTTCAACTCCCATATTCATCAAACGAACAATCGCGCCGCTTGACGTTGCGGTATGAAGGCTGCTCAAAACCAAATGCCCGGTAAGCGCGCTTCTGACGGCCATCTGAGCCGGCTGTGAATCCCTGATTTCTCCCACCAGAATAATATCCGGATCCTGTCTTAATATAGACCTTAAAGCCGTTTCAAACGTTAAGCCGATATTCGCATCCACGGCAAGCTGGTTAATCCCGTGCAGCTGATACTCGATCGGGTCCTCCACAGTAGTGATATTTTTTTCCATGGAATCGATATGCTTCATTGCCGCATATAAGGTCGTTGTCTTTCCGCACCCCGTAGGGCCGCAAGTTAAAACCATACCGTAAGGCTTATGCATAGCCGCTTTTAATAAATTTACCGCCCTTTCATCAAAACCCAATTTATCAACATCCAAAATCACCCTTTCTTTATCAAGAATACGCAAAACAACTCTTTCCCCCAAGCTTGAAGGCATCGTTGAAATACGGAAATCAACTTCTTTCCCGGGAAATTTCATTTTAAATCTTCCATCCTGAGGGAAGCGGTGTTCGGATATATCAAGATCGCTGATAACCTTAAGCCTGCCCATGATTCCGCTATGGATTGATAACGAAAAGTTCTCAAATCTCTGCAGCACTCCGTCCACACGAAAGCGGACCTGTATTGCATCGTCCACAGGTTCAATAAAAATATCGCTGGCGCGGCTTTCTATTGCCTTTGTCAAAACATAGTTTACTATTTTTACAACTGCTCCCCCTTTAGCAGCTTCCGCCGCAGCTGCCTGCACTTTAGTATTTTCAAGATTAGATTTTGGGAAACGCCCTTTATCCATAATTTCAATTCCTAAAAATAATTCCGTTTCGCCAACCGCTCTTTCAAAAACCGGCTGTCGGGCTAACCATAATACTTATTTATCGCATCTATGATTTGCTTGCTAATGCCCAAAAAAATTCTTGCCTTATAGCCAAATCTTTGCAAAACCTCCACGGAGAAATCGCAAACAAAAGGAGAAGCTACGGCTGCTACTAAAACATTAGCCTTTTTCTCCAACGGCAAAATTTCATACTTCAACGCAAAATCCTTTGGGATTAATTTAAGCGCATCTTCCTGGACATTATAATTGGCGACCGATAAATAGGGGTATCCGTACTGGATCGCCAATGCCGTTTCGACATCCGCCTTTGCAACATATCCCAAATCAACTAAAATTTCGCCCAGTGCTTTTTTACTCATCGATTCATCAATAATCTGGGCATCGAGAGCCTCTTGCAACTGTCTTTCGGTCAGGTCCGTCAGCTGGCAGAGCAATTCTCCCATTTTAAGTTTTACTTTCCATTTTTTTGACATAACTCAACCTCTTACATCCGCGGAACAAGTTATTTGAATTTTTTAAGTTCAGTTGCCGCCAACACGCTGATTCTCCGGTCTTTATCGCGTTTTATTTGTATGAGCATGTTTTTGCTTTTCACTCCCCCTATTTTCCCCAAAGCCGCGACCAATTCTTCTTTGACGTTATAATCTTTATGGATTAAAAAAGGCTTTAAGGCTTCGGCAATCTTATCACTTTTTAATTCACCGAGAAACCTTATCAATACCGCCAGCTTCCTGACATCATATTCCTTGTTCAAATAACCGATGATTTCCTCAACTGCGGGCTCTCCCGTTTTTTTGAAAATATTCACAATTTTACGCTGATAAATATACCCTTCGAATGGGGAAAAAATTTTCTCTTCTTCCATGCTGGAAACAATCAAAGCTCGCAATGCCGGACGTCCGAAGCGCGCAAGCATATCCTCGATAATCACGATATATTCTAAAGAAGGGTCTGCTAATTCGTTAATAAGGATATTTACAAGCTCCGTCACAAAAGGCAGCTGCAGAAAATTCGCGGCAAGGCTCTTAATCTCTTTTGTCTGCGCTGATTCTCCTGACTCTGCTTCCGTAGCCGTCAACTTGAAAAGATTTTCCAACAGCCTGTTTAGACAGGAAAAACGGTTCCGTATAATCCAGCGTTTTACGCTAATCATGTTTTTCGTCGAAACAATTACCCAGCTAATACTAATCTGGACCCCCTTAAGCAATAAATCATAATTATCCCGGGATTTTTCTTCCATAACATATCGGGCATAAGTTTCTATTATTTCAGCAAAAAGCGCATCAAACTCATCAGTATCACAAGAAAATAAAGACAACGAAAAAGCGATTAAATCAAACAACACACTCCTGCTTTCGGGTAAAGCATTTTCTAATTGCGCCAGAAAATGAGCAATAAGTTTACTTAAGTTATCTTTCTTCGGCAAGGAGGTTAAATCTTTGATTAATGTCTTCACGTCATCAATACCAACGTTTGAATACAAAGCAGGCGGTAAATTTAAGAGTGTCTGCATCCTGTCTTCCAGCGATTGCGCTTTGTATTCCTTCTGAGTAATAAAAGATATCTCGCTTTCTTCTATTCCCATTTTTCTCAACTCATGCTCTAATTTATCCAGCACCCGTGCCTTTTTCTGGTCATCAAAAACAAGTTTATTCATCAATTCCCGCATGTTAAGCAGGCTCATCTTATCACTGCTATAACCGCTGGTAATCATTTCTATTATTTCCTCGTCGGAAAAATTGCCCACAACCTCTTTGATTATGTTCATCCTTTGATCTATAGAATTCTGCGCAAAAGAAACAACCTCGTTACGCATATCGGCATTCAGGTTTTTCAATAGTTTAGCCAGGTCGTCTTTATAAGCCGCCCAGCCTCCCGGCAGGATATGCGCCCCTAAATTACCAATGTTCTCCGCAATTATTTTTGCCTTCTGCCCCGTCGAACCTGCCGTAGCCGCTGTTTTGATTATATTTTCCGCCATCTCATCCGGCGCGCTTTGCAGCAATCTCAAAACAGCATTCTTATCGACACTGGAGGAAGAAGTTTTTCCGGAGAGAAAATCCATCAAAACCATCGAAACGAGTTTCTCCTTCGCTGCCTGTTTAACGTTTCGCATTGCCAATTGTCCGTAATCCGCCACATTTATTTTTATATTACTTATCTCTTTTTCCTTTAATAAAACTAAAATACCTCCCCTTGACCTTGTTTCATCCGGTTCCCGGGCAAGAATATTAAGAAAATCAATCAATTCTTTCTCATTTACCGCGTGGAGAATCTGCAACGCTTTTATATCCAATTCAATCATTAAAGCGATAAAATCACCGACGACCGTTTTTTTTTCCTCCTTCAAAGGAATACGCCTGCCGTTGACAAGCAAAATCTTTTCCACTTCGCTAAAAGTTAAATTTTGAGCGCTTTTCAGCATTTCCATGAACTGCTCATAAACGCGTTTGCCTGATTCTTCTCTAATCCGGTTCAACGGCGGATATAAATTAATATTTTTTACCGCAGCAAAAATAAGTTTAATCAATTCCGCTATCTGCGCCAGGGCTTCGTCATCAATTTCCGCGTCTAATTGCTTTATCTGAGCCTCTTCGGCGTTAGCATCAGGCTGCGATGCGACTTCTTTACTTAAAATTTCAAGATATTCACTTAATTGCCGGGGATTAAACAATTCTAAGGAGTGTTTAGACAAAACCTGCGAATATTCCGTAAGTTTTGACTTATTGTCGGCCTTATTATAATGATAAAGCACATCACCGGCCGCCGCAGAAGGATTGTTTGCGTAACCCTCAGAAAACATGTCGCCTAATTTATTATGCAAACCGCTTTTTTGTGCCGGAGTCAGCTCATCATAAAACACTTTCTGCAGATAGCTATTAAGAAAATTAAAGCCTTTTGGCGTATCGGTTTCCGCGATGATAACCTTCTGTTTTGCGCGGTCAATCAACTCTAATAAATAGCCTTCATTTCTTTCTACCAGCCTACGCAAGGTTTCCAGTTGAAAATCTTCCCCGATTAACGCCGCCTGCACCAGTATTTCTTTTGTTTCCGCATCCAATCCTTTAATCCTGCGTTTCATTACGTCATCTAAAGAAGCCGGGATATCCCCGCCGCCTAATTCGGCCATCTGCCAACTATTATTCTTGTAAAAAATTTTTTCGCTTTCAATTAAATATTTCAACAATTCTTCGATAAAAAGCGGATTCCCTTTGCTTAGGCTGTGAATCGAGTCGAAAAAATCATCTTTCGCGTCAATATCCGGGAAAATACCAACTACCATATTTCTCGTTTCTTCCAGAGAAAACGGCGTCATCTCGATCACGGAAAAATTAACTTCTTTTCTGGAAGCGGACAAAAATTCCATGCAAGGCAGTTCCATCTTTCTCAAGTCATCTTCACAAAGGCTGCCGCAAATAAAAAGCCTTCGGCCGCTTTCCCATTCAATGAAATAATTCAATAATTCAAAAGCCGCCTTATCCAGCCATTGAATATTATCAAAATATAAAAAAAACCCGTTCTGACGGGACAATTCGATAAACAAGCTTCGTAACCCCTTAAACAAATTAACGCTCAATTCCTTGCTGTCCTCGGCAATGCTTTTATCAAAAATCGAAGCATTAACTCCTATTTTCTCTTTCAAAGAAGGAACTATGCAACTCAGGGCTTCCACCTCTTTTGGCGATAAAAAATAAATAGCGCGAGAAAGAACTTCATTTTCCTTCAAACATCTTGTTAATGCCTGAGATAGAACGTAGTAAGGCTGAACGGTATGTTTCTGCCCGCATTCAACTTTTAAACAAAACCAGTCTTCTTTCGAAGCGTATCTATCAAACTCCTGCAAAATTCTTGATTTGCCTATGCCGATTTCCCCTTTAATAAAAACTACCGGCGTATTGCTTTCACCGGAAAATTGCCATATTTTTTTAAGCTTATCGAATTGTACCTCTCTATCTATAAAGTTACGGCATGGGAAAATTTTAAGCATTTCTTTTTTTGTTACCAAGCCCATCGCCACTTCACTTAACGCGGAAATTCTGTTTTTACCCCTTTGTTTAGACAAATAAAGCGCCTGGTCGGCATTTTCGATCAATTCTTCCTGTGTCTTGCCGTCGTGCGGATAAACAGCGAATCCGCCGCTAATCGTAACCTGAATTTTTTGCCCGTCTTTGCTTTTAATAATATTATTATTTACTCCGCTGACAATACGGTCTCCAATAACCGAAGCTAACTTGGAATCGAGTCTTTTAGATAAAACGATAAACTCATCTCCGGCATAGCGTATTACAACATCATCTTCTCTTACGCATTTTTTAAAGACTTCCGATACACTTTTCAAAACCTCATCCCCGGCTAGATGGCCATAGGTATCATTGACATGCTTAAAATCATCGACATCAATAATAAAAACACATACTTTAAAATCTTCTTTTTCAGCATCTTCTAAAGTTTGAGGGAAAACCTGATTCAGATAATAACGGTTAAATAACCCCGTTAAAGGATCAGTGCAAGCGGAAAGATTTGATTCCGGAAATCGTTGGGAAGAACTTCCTTGTTCCAACATTTTATTTATATCTCCTTATGATATTAAGTTTACCTCTATCTCAACCCTGAGTCAATATTTTTATTGACGAAGCGTATATAGGAAGATATAATTTGTATAACACTAAAATAGTCAACGTTTTTATTGCTAAAGCAGCAAAGGAATATTACCCTATGGATAAATTAAAAAATAAAACAAACCTCTTTCAAAAAAACAAATCCCGTTTATTGGAAATCCTGAAGCAACATTCCTTTAAACGCAAGCATGTTATTTTAGCCGGTGGAAAACCAAGCAGCTATTATTTAGATGTGCGCTTATCAAGCCTTCACGCCGAAGGAGCATATTTAATTGCTTCCACAATATTAGAAATGATCAAACATGATAAGATAGACGCTATCGGCGGACTGACGCTCGGCGCCGACCCGATTATCGGCGCTGCCGTGGCCTTAAGCGGAAAAATAAAAAAACCGCTTAACGGATTTATCGTACGCAAAGAGGAAAAAAAACACGGCATGAGAAAACTTATCGAGGGGCCGGAACCGAAGAAAACAAGCCGCGTCGTCATTATCGACGACGTCGTTACCACCGGCTCTTCAACCATACAGGCACTCAAGGCCGTGCAAAGTATCGGATGCAAAATCGTTCGCGTAATCGCCGTAGTCGACCGGCTTGAAGGCGCGCGGGAAAACATAAAAAAACTGAATTGCGATTTGGAATCAATTTTTACCATAAAAGATTTTCATAAATAAGAGGGCGATTATCATGGACGTCGTGGGAGTCATTCCGGCAAGGTACGGATCAACACGGTTAGCGGCAAAAGCGCTTGCGAATATCCTGGGCAAGCCCATGATCCAGCATATTTATGAACGCGCAAAAGAAGCCTCCATTCTTGACGAAGTAATTATTGCCACGGACGACGACCGCATTAAATCCGTCGTCGACAGCTTCGGCGGCAAAGTAGTACTGACGGCAAAAGAACATAGTTCCGGAACGGAACGCCTCACGGAAGTAGTCTTTGACCTGGATGTTAAAGTTGTCGTGAACATTCAGGGCGACGAACCGCTGATCAACCCTTCGATGATTAATGACGTGGCATACGCCCTTCTGGAAAACCCGAAACTGGTAATGGCTACTTTGAAATGCAAAATAACCG
>JAHIOQ010000096.1 GCA_018895275.1 Candidatus Omnitrophota bacterium | reverse complement strand
TGATTTCGGCCGGGCTTCCGGGCGATATAGTTATTACCGGAATATATTCGATATCGGATATGCTAAAGATTTAAGCAAGCACTTTTCCATACAAGGGCATTATGGTAATGAGAACTATAGCGCGCAAAGAGAGGATATCAGGGATTCGTTATTGCATCGGGTTGGTTTTGATGTGCATTATATCCAAAGTTCGGCTACGGACTACTTGCTCGGATATGATTTTGTCACCCGCCATTTTGATGCCGGCGGTACTGCATCCGTACATACATTGGCGACCGGTTTCAGGCATTTTTTGACAAGTCAGCTTTATGTCGATACAAGAGCAGGTGTTTCCCTGGTTGAGGCATTTGTCGGAAGCAATACCTCCGAGCCAAGCGTCTTTGCGGCGTTGACCAATGATTTCAACGCAAACGATTCGGCCAGCGTATCTTATCGCAAAACCAGTATGCCGAGTTCATTTACGGCGGATATTTTCGATTCATGGCGGCTGTCTGCAAGTCTACGCCGGCAATTGCTGGAACGGTTGAGAATGGCCATGGAGGTATTTTGGGGAGAAGGGAATTTTGCGGCGCTGAGCATTATTGATGAGCAAACAGGGGTAAACGTGCAGTTGAGTTACGATGTAAGTAAGGATGCGGCGGCTTTTATGGCGTTTACGTATTCTGAAGTTGATTCGAACATTGATACCCGCAGTTATGTCCGGAATCTAATTGATGCGGGGGTTAGGATTAGTTTTTAATATGTTAAGAGAACACGCGACGATGTTTCGCAGGCTGATGATTTTTGCCGACCTCTGCATCGTGACCGGGGCCTTCTTTCTGGCGTATTATTTGAGGGATGCTGCCCTTTGCCCAATCAGCGGGCTATTGTGGTTTCTGCTATTGTTTGTTGCTCTTTGGGGATTTTTACTGTACTTCTCCGGAATGTACGCTTCTTTCCGGTTAAAAAATCTTAAAGAGGTGCTCTTTATCATATATCAGGCCTCCTATTTGGGCTTTTTTATCTTTGCCGCGCTGTGTTATGTCTTTAAAGTTCCTTCTATCAGCCGCATCTTTGTCTTTTCCTCATTTATCCTTGCTATGTTTTTCCTTGCGGTGGAAAAGGTTGCGCTTATCCAATTTTTCAGGCATTTGCGAAGAAAAAACTTCAACTACAAAAATATATTAATTGTCGGGACAGGCGAAAGAGCCCGAGATTTTATCCAAAAGATTGAGCAAAACCGTGAATTCGGCCTGCACATCATCGGGCTTATTAATACTGAAGATACGAGTGAAGTGGGAAACATGATAAACGGGTACAAGGTCTTAGGCACGCTAAAGGATATTCCGGAGATTTTTCGTAATAATATATTGGATCAGGTGTTATTTATTGTCCCCTACTCATCACTGGGAAAAATAGAGGAATCCATGCTTTACCTCCAAACCGTAGGCGTCAGGGTGGATATTGCCATGGATTATTTCAGCCGAAAATTAGCCTGGCCCACACATACGGAATTCTTTGGGGTTCCCTTCCTGAGCTTTGCGAGCACGCAGGAGAAGTTATTGCCGCTGTTAATAAAACGCTTTTTTGACATGGCCGTTTCCTGTTTGGGGCTTGTTTTGTTAGCGCCGGTGTTTGTGATTACGGCATTGCTGATAAAAATAACGTCCCCAGTCCCGATATTTTTTACTCAGGAAAGAGGCAGTTTAAACGGCAGAAGGTTTAAGCTTTACAAATTCAGGACGATGGCCGCGGATGCCGAATTCAGGCTTAACGAGCTGCGCGAGCTTAACGAAATGGAAGGCCCGGTCTTTAAAGTAAAAAATGATCCCCGGATTACTCCGCTGGGCAGGTGGTTGAGAAAATTCAGTATTGACGAATTACCGCAGATTTGGAATGTGTTAAAGGGGGATATGAGCCTCGTGGGACCGCGGCCGCCGCTTATGAGCGAGGTCTCACAGTACGATGACTGGCAGATGCGAAGATTGAGTATGCGCCCCGGCATTACATGCTTATGGCAGGTCAAGGGCCGAAATAAGATAACAGATTTTTCCCAATGGGTAAAACTGGACCTGGAATATATCG
Source organism: Candidatus Omnitrophota bacterium (assembly GCA_018895275.1). GTDB lineage: Bacteria > Omnitrophota > Gorgyraeia > B26-G9 > B26-G9 > JAHIOQ01. The sequence goes on along the minus strand of JAHIOQ010000096.1, from coordinate 21,277 downwards.
ACAATTGGTCGCTGTGGCTTGATCTCAGGATTCTTTTAAAAACAATTCCCGTTGTGTTTTTCGGGATCGGAGCGAAATAACGGGACGTAAGGCACGGGTGTTTAACATAAGGTAGTGACAGAACGAATTATAACGCGGAGGTTAAATATGAAACACATCATTACTCTAACGATCATGTTATCTCTTCTCAGCGGCACGGTACTCCCGGGTATGGCTAAAGATACAACCGAAGAGACTAAAGCGTACACCGTGGGTGTGGAGGATCTCCTTGAGATCAGCGTGTTGGAGCCGGATCAGCTTTCGCAGGTTGTTAATGTTGCCCCGGACGGAAGGATTTCATTCCCTTACGTCGGCAGCATTGAGGTTAAGGATTTAACCATCCCGCAGATTCAGGAAAAGATACAACATGCCCTGGCTGATGGGTATATGAAGCATCCGGTTGTCCTGGTATCTTTGCGGGAATCCCGCAGCAGAAAGTTCTTTGTCTATGGGGAGGTTATAAAACCCGGCGCCTATTCGATCGCGGAAAATACAACCGTATTGAGGGCGATTTCCATGGCTGGAGGATTTACCAAATTCGGTTCTTCCTCGCGGGTGAAGGTATTAAGGCCAAAGGGAAATGAACCGGGCTATCAAACGATTAAGATTGATATTAAAAAAGTAATGAACAGCGACTCAGGAGAAGATATTCTTATCAAGGCAGGAGACATGGTCGTAATTTCAGAGGGGGTGTTTTAATATGAATAGTTCCAATATCGATTATCGCCCGGAATCCGGAGATACAACACTTCGCGACTATTTGCGGGTATTATTCCGGCACAAAATGGTTATCTTAACAGCCGTGCTCACGGTATGTACGACGGTATTCATCGGCCTTCAATTACAAACCAATGTCTACGAGTCCAGTGTAAAGATGCTTATTGCCGCTGATAAACAAGTGGAGGCGCCGTATTATCGCCAGATGAACGGGGCGCGCGATATCCAACAGACTTTGACGCAAAGTGAAATTGTCAAATCCAACCCGGTTTTAGGCCGGGTGGTCAGCGCTTTGGCTTTGGACAAACGTCCGTTAGACGACGAAAAGAAATTCTGTTCTCCGTTAAAGGGAATCCTTATTGATTATCGGGCCAAAGCATTGAATAAGAAATTAGAAAACATTGATGAGGAGCAAAAGAACACCTTTTTATTTAACCGGGCGATTTTATCGTTAAAACAGAATATTAAGGTGGAACCGATACGTGATACGAGTATGTTTACCATCAGCGTGAAAGATTATAACCCGGTAGGAGCGGCGATTATTGCCAATGTTGTCAGCCGCTTGTATGTCATTTTTGATCTGGAACAGCAATTAGCCGAATTGAAGCTTAAGTACGGGGAAAAACATCCGACCGTGAACCTTATAAAAGATAGTATCGAAAAACTTAAGAAAACATTATCCGGCGCTCCGATGGAAGATGTGGAAGCAATCGGCCCGGCCAGCGTTAAAATTATGGAACAGGCCGTCATGCCCATAGAACCGGCAGGCACGCCGAAAAAGCTTACTTTACTATTGGCTGTTATTATGAGTATTTTTCTTGCTGTTATGCTGGCTTTTGCCTTTGAATACACCGACCAGACCGTTAAATCCCCGCAGGATATCCAAAGATTTCTCAACCTGCCGTTTTTAGGGTCAATCGCGAGGCCTGATTTTCGTAATAACAGATTATTAAAAGACACAAATAATAACTCCAAATATTTTCAGTCTTATCAAAATTTATCCGATCAGATTTGTTTATTATTCAAAAATAAAGATATCAAGTCCCTTTTGATTGCCTCCCCTAACGGCCAGGAAGATACCCCGAAGCTGGTAGCCAACCTTGGATATTATTTAGCACAAAGGCTTCAGCATAAAGTCCTGATTATTGATGCCAATTTACGGAATTCTTCCATGAGCCGGTTGTTGGAACTTACGAATGGCTCCGGGTTAGCATCTTTTCTTGAAGGAAAAGCATCATTGGAAGAGATTATCCAAAACAGCGGCACAGGTCCGGATGTTATCCGTGCCGGGAACACAGAGCTTAATCCCGCGATACTTCTGGAATCCTCAAGGATGAAAGAGCTCTTAGCTGAAGTTGCGGGCAAATATGAGATTGTGCTGCTTGATTGTGCCAATTTAAAAGATTTTAACGACGCGGTAGTGCTGTGTTTTCTGGTAGACGCCATAGCATTAACGGTTAACGAAGGACAAACGAGGCGGCAGGTTGTTCAAAACATATGTTCACAATTGCAGCAAAATAAAACGAAGATCAAAGGCGTTATTTTAAATAACCGCACCTTTCCCATCCCGGGATTTTTGTACAACAGCATTTGAAAAAATTCATACCCGCGGGAGTTAGGCAAGTAGTTTGGCGGCATAAGCGTGGGATTGCGGGTGTTTATTAAAGGTTGAGTTTTCACGGCGCGGGATGAGATTCGCGGTTGTCGTCCATCCCATATCCGATACAATCCTGCGGTTATATAAGCTGGCGCCGCTGGTGGTTCCGCATTATGACATTCATTCTGCAGGAAAGGCCTAATAGATATAACTCAGTTGCTTTTTGAGATAGATTCTGGTATAAATAGGGTAGCCTTGCGGGTAGTATTTTATGGTATAGGAAAGTATAAAACTTTCCTAACCACTGAAACTTCGCAAGGAAGAGTTCTGAGTGCACCAACTTTGTTGGTGCGCGAAGTTTTCCCTATTGGCGTCCTGCCAAAAGCGGCGGGAGTGTTGCCCTTTTTTAATAGGATGAATCCTGGTCAAAAACAAAGGGGGAATATGGTTATTCCTCTTTTAAAAAGCAATGGTAAACCATAGAAAAACAAATCTTAAGGTAAGAATTTCCGCAGGCTTTATATATTTGTTCATTACGGCGGTTGTTCTTTCGGGATGTGCCGGGCCGCGTACCGTGAGTAAAATCCGTGAAAAGGTTCTTGAACATTCTTTCAAGATTGATCGCAAGCGTTATCTTCCGGTTCCGGCGCTATGCAGCGCCTATAATTTGTCATGGGATTGGAACAGTTTTTCGAAAATCTTAATTCTAAAGGATCATAGCGTTGAGATAAAGTTATATCCGGGCAGCCAATTGGTTTTATGCAATAATCAAGTAGTTAATCTGGAAGCGCCGGTACGTATATACAAAGGGCAGATTGTTGTGCCCGAGTCGGTTATAAGGCTTTTTCTGAAAGAAGAAAAGCTGCTTGTGCCGCTGAGTAAAGAAAAGCGGATTTTTTCCTTAAATAGAATAGTTATTGATGCCGGGCACGGAGGAAAGGACCCGGGGGCTATCGGCTGCGGCGGCATACAGGAAAAGGCTGTTAATCTGGATATCGCGAGACGGCTGAAATCCGAACTCTCGCGCCGGCATATTAAAGCGGTGATGACGCGGGAAACGGATATTTTTCTTCCTTTGAAAAAACGCTCGGATATCGCTAATGAGGAAGAAGCGGATTTCTTTGTTTGCATACATGCCAATTCCGCGGAAAACGCTTCTGCCCAGGGAGTGGAACTATATTATCTGGATGCCGGTTATGACGATTTTTCCAAGGCGGTGCAGATAAGGGAAAACGCGGCGGTAAAATTTGAGGATAACACGCAATATCAGTACTCCAGTGACCTGAATGCGACTTTGTGGGATATGATACTTTGCGAAAACAGGATTGAATCGATGGAGATGGCGCAGGCGATTTCCTCGGAATTTAAAAGGATCCTTAAGGTTAAAACGCGTTTTGTAAAAGGAGCGATGTTCTATGTTTTAAAAGGAACAAAAATGCCGTCGCTTTTAGTAGAGGTTGGATATTTAACAAACCGGGACGAAGCCGCGCGGCTGAACAATCCTTATTACCGGCAAATGGTCGCGGAGGCGATTGCCGAGGGTATCGTAAAATATAAAAATTCATTTGAATTAAATAACGGGTTCAGCAGATAATGAAAGATAAGCTAAGGCCAATAGGTATCTTTGATTCCGGGGTCGGCGGTTTGACCGTGGTTAAAGAGGTTATGCGTACCCTGCCGAATGAAGAGATTATATATTTCGGTGATACGGCGCGTGTTCCCTACGGCTCGAAATCAAAAGAAACGGTGGTCCGTTTTTCCATAGAGAATATCCTTTTTCTTTTGCAGCATAACGTTAAATTGATTATTATCGCCTGTAATACATCTTCAAGCGTTGCGCTTTCCGTGGTAGAGCGGAATTTTAAGGTTCCGGTTATGGGTGTTATCAAGCCTGGAGTAGAGGAAGCCTTGCGGGTGACGCGGAATAATATAATCGGTATTATCGGAACGAAAGCGACGATCAACAGCGGTTCCTATGAAAAGGAAATACACAGTATCGATGCTAAAACAAAGGTTTATAGTATGGCCTGTCCTTTATTTGTTCCTTTGGTTGAGGAAGGCTGGCTGAATACTCCGGTAACAAAAGATGTCGCTGCCGAATATCTTATGCCGCTTAAATCAAAAGGCGCGGATACGATCGTACTGGGATGCACGCATTATCCGTTGTTAAAACCGATGATCCGGGAAGTCCTCGGCAGCGGGGTCACTCTCGTAGACTCCGCACGGCAGGTGGCATGCCGGGCAAGGGATGTACTTAGTGAGCACAATCTGCTGGCGGGAAAAAGAAAAGGAAAACCCGATGTATGGTTTTATGTCAGCGACGAGCCGGATAATTTCAGCCGGGTCGGACGCCGTTTTCTGGGGTTTTCTTTGGGCAATGTAAGGAAGGTATCGCATGTATGAGATAAGCGTAGTCATGAACTTCAGCGCAGCGCACAATCTGCGCGATTATAAGGGCAAGTGTGAAAAATTGCATGGCCATAATTGGCAGGTGGAAGCGGTGTTTGCTTCGCAAATCCTGGATAAAAGCGGCATGGTCGTTGATTTCCAGGTAGCGAAAAAGATGCTTGAAAAGGTGCTGCGGTATTTTGACCATTGTTATGTGAATGATACGGAATATTTCAAAAAAGTTAATCCGACCTCGGAAAACATCGCGCAGTTTATCTTCGATGCCCTCGGCCGTAAGATGAAAAGGAAAAAATACGGGTTGTTGAGGGTGGGTGTGTGGGAAACTCAAGGCAGTCGCGCCACGTATTATGAATAGAAAGTCAAAAATTAAAAACCAAAAACCAAAAGTTAGAAAGAAGCCGTATAAGCGGGCGGTGGTATTGTTATCGGGGGGATTGGACTCGGCTGTGGCCCTGTATCTTGCAAAAGATAAAGGATACAAGACATATTGCCTTAGTTTTGATTATGGGCAAAGGCACAAAAAGGAAATTGTCTCGGCTGAAAAAATAGCAAGAAAATCAGCGAGCATGTGGCGGTTGATTCATTTTGAATTGCCTTGGAAAGGGTCATCTTTACTGGATAAACGGGCAGCAGTTCCAAAAAACAGGCGGTTGGATAAGGGGATTCCCTCAACATATGTTCCGGCGAGAAATATAATTTTTTTGAGTATGGCGGCATCATACGCGGAAGTTATCGGCGCGGAAGCAATTTTTATCGGCGCTAACCAGATAGATTTCTCCGGGTATCCGGATTGCCGTAAGGGCTTTTTACGTGCATTTGAAAAAGCGCTGGAGGAAGGGACAAAGCAGGGCGCGGAGGGAAAGGGCATTCGTATTCATGCGCCTTTGCTTAATAAAGATAAGGCGCAGATTGTGAAACTTGCGCGGCGTTTAAAGGTACCGCTGGAATTAACCTGGTCGTGTTATCAGGGCAAGCCGCGTGCGTGCGGCGTATGCGACAGCTGCCGCCTGCGCTCGCGCGGGTTCGCGCAGGCAGGGATAAGCGATCCGGCATTATGAACAAGGCGAAGATTTCGGAGATTTTTTTTAGTGTTCAGGGCGAAGGCCTTTATGCCGGTTCAGCGCAGGTATTTATCCGCTTTTTCGGCTGCAATATCCGCTGCCGGTATTGCGATACGAAATTTTCGCGTTTCGACGAATATGACGCGAAGGCCCTGGCGGCTGCGGCAGGAAAGCTTGCGCAAAGATACAACGCCGGATATATCAGTTTAACCGGAGGCGAGCCGCTTTTGCAGGCGGATTTTATCGCGGAATTTTTAAAGAAGAATAAATTCAAAAAGCAGCGGATTTATCTGGAAACGAACGGCATCCTGTATGAGGATTTTTCCAGGCTGAAAGGCCTGATTGATATTGTGTCCATGGATGTTAAACTGCCTTCGGCGAGCGGAGTGCGGCCTTATTGGCTGGAACATGAAAAGTTCCTGCGTTTGGCGCGGCAGCACGATGTGTTTGTTAAGGCCGTAGTAACCGGCGCGACGCTTTTTGACGATATAAAGAAAACGGTTTCTTTACTGCGTAAGGCGGGAAGAAATATTCCGCTGGTATTTCAGCCGGAATATAGCCGGCTTTCGGAAAAACTTATGAAAAAGATAATTAAATTTCAGATATACGCCGCGGGATATCTGCCGGATGTGCGGGTGATTCCGCAGATGCATAGAATAATGGGGGTAAAATGAAAATCAAAAGTCAAAAGTCAAAAATAAAAGATAAATCATCATATGAGGGATTACAGGAAAATGTAAGGGATATGAAAACGCCGGAAATCGAAGTCTGGGAAAATCAATATCCCGATAAATTGTATACGGTTCGTTTGGAAATTCCGGAGTTTACCTGTATTTGTCCTAAAACCGGGCTGCCTGATTTTGCGACGATAAATATTGAATATTCGCCGGATAAATATTGTATTGAGTTGAAGTCTTTTAAGATGTATATGATATTCTATCGTGGCGTAGGTATATTTCATGAGCATTTGATAAATAGAATCCTGGGCGATTTTGTAAAGGCCTGTAAGCCTCGCCGCGCAAAGATTAACGGAGAATTTAATCCGCGCGGTGGAATAAAGACTATTGTATCGGCAGAATATATTACAGAAAAATGAGAAAAATATCGGTAACTTTAATTAAAGAGAAGCTTAACCAACTGGTAATTCAGGCGAATACGGATCTCAGAGAGGATCTTTTGGCAGCTCTGAAGCAAGCCGTAAAAAAGGAAAAACATCAGCTTGCGCGAAGAGCCTTATCGGCAATAATTGAGAATGCAAAGATTGCCAAAAAAGAAAAACTGCCTATATGCCAGGATACGGGCATGCCGGTTGTGTTTGTAAAAATGGGCAGTGAGGTGTGTATAAACGGCAATATCACCGCGATTATTACCGAGGCTGTTGCGCAGGCATATAAAGAAAATTTCCTGCGGGCATCGATTCAAACGGATCCTCTATTGCGCAAGGCAAAACCGGCATATGCGCCGTGTATTGTGCATACCGATATTGTTGACGGAGAGAATATAACCATAAGCCTTTTGCCGAAAGGGTTCGGCAGTGAAAATAAATCAAGGGTTAAAATGCTGAACCCGACTGCATCGCTTAAGGATGTCGAGGATTTTGTTGTAGGGAGCGTTAAGGAGGCCGGAGCAAGCGCCTGTCCTCCTTATATTATAGGTGTGGGTATCGGCGGGACGCAGGATTATGCCGGGCTTTTGGCAAAAAAGGCATTGTTGTGTCCGGTCAATAAACGCAATAAAGATAAAACCCTGGCAGGGCTTGAACGAAGTTTGCTGAAGAAGATTAATGCCTTGAAAATCGGCGCGTTCGGGTTTGGCGGCAATAATACGGCCTTGGCCGTAAATGTTCAAACCTATCCCACGCATATTGCCGGCTTGCCCGTGGCTGTGAATATCAGCTGCCATGCGTTGCGCAGCGCGTGGGTGACGATATGATGGCTCGTAGCTCATGGCTGATAGTTCATGGCTCATGGAAATATCGCTGCAAGCCTCAGGCTGCAGGCTGCAGGATGTGTGTTGCAAGCAGCAAAAGACGATGGACGATCCCCCTTCGCTAAAGCTTCCTCCTTCGCTGAAGCTTCGGAGGACAGGTCGGAGGACGGGATGGACGATCACTCGCTTTGCTCGTTAGGACGAGGGACGAGATACAGCCAAAAATTGCCGACGGAGGATAATTACTTGTTTCACCGGAATAGGGTCAGATAAATATAGACAGTTAAAGCAGGAAAATATAGATGATAGACTCGCAAAAAACGTTGATCTGTTACATGGACATATTGGGATAAAAAAGATGAAAGAATTATTCGGGCCTTTAACTAAAGAAAAAATCAGAGAGTTACGCTGTGGGCAAGAGATTGCCTATACCGGTATTTTATATACGGCGCGGGATCAGGCGCATAAGCGGCTGACGGAGATGCTTGAACAAAAAAAGGCCTTGCCTTTTCCGCTGAAAAATCAGCTGCTCTATTATTGCGGTCCGACTCCGGCAGCGCCGGGAAAGGTTATCGGCGCGTGCGGCCCGACTACTTCCGGCAGGATGGATGAGTTCACTCCGGCTTTGCTGGCGGAAGGGCTGCTCGGGGCTATCGGTAAAGGAGAGCGTTCTGCGGAAGTAATAAAGGCGTTTATGCGGTATCAGTCGGTATATTTCGTTACCTATGCCGGATGCGGGGCGCTGCTTGCGCAGCATGTAAAGAAGAAAAGACTGGTCTGTTTTAACGATTTGGGCGCTGAGGCAGTGTTTGCTTTGGAAGTGGAGAGGTTTCCGTTGATTACGGCTATTGATACAAAGGGAGGCAATATTTATGATTAGGCAGGGAAAGCGCCGGCCGCAGGCAATGCGAAAAGTTACGATTACTCCGGATGTTATGAAGTATGCCGAAGGTTCGTGTCTTATCGAGGTAGGCAATACACGAGTGGTATGCACGGCTTCATGTGAAGAAAAAGTGCCGCTGTTTTTAAGGGGTAAAGGCAGCGGCTGGGTTACGGCTGAATACGGGATGCTGCCGCGGTCCTGCCGTACGCGCATAATGAGAGAAGCAAGCGCGGGAAAGGTCAGCGGCCGGACGCAGGAAATACAGAGGCTTATCGGCAGGTCATTGCGTGCGGTTGTCGATATGGAGCGGCTCGGGGAAAGGACGATTTGGATTGATTGCGATGTGCTGCAGGCTGACGGAGGAACGCGCACGGCAAGTATTACCGGAAGTTTTGTTGCGTTGGCGCAGGCAGTGCATAACCTGCAGAAAGCGGGAAAAATCGAGACTTTTCCTGTCCGGAAATTGGTCGCTGCCGTAAGCGTAGGTATGGTTCAAGGTATCCCCATGCTTGATCTTGACTATGAAGAGGATTCCGGCGCAGAGGTAGATATGAACGTGGTCATGACTTCCGGGGGTGAGTTCGTTGAACTGCAGGGTACGGCAGAAAAACATCCCTTTACGCAAAAACAATTGCAGGCATTGACGTCTTTGGCAAAAAAAGGCATTGTTCAGCTTATAAAACTGCAAAAGAAGGTTTTAAAAGATATAATTGTGTTATCATGAAATAGGTTGACAAAAGGAACCGGGATAAATAAACTCAAATTTTAATATTATGGAAGTAGTTGTTTCCACCCGCAATAAAAATAAATTTAAAGAGATAGTCAGCATTTTAAAGGATGCGAAGATTAAGGCCGTCAGCCTGGACGCGTTCTCTTCTATTCCGGAGGTAAAGGAAGACGGCAAGACATTTGCCGATAATGCCGCTAAGAAAGCGCTGAAGATTGCCGGAATCACGAAACGGCTTACGGTCGCGGATGATTCAGGGCTCGAAGTTGCGGCCTTGGGAGGCGCACCCGGGGTTTATTCGGCAAGGTTTTCCGGCAAGGCGGCTACTTACGAGTCAAATAACGAGAAATTGCTGCGGATGCTTAACGGCGTTGCGATGAAAAAGCGCCGGGCGCGTTTTGTCTGCTGTGTGGCAATTGCGGACGCGCGCGGAATAGTGGATATTGTGGAGGCAGATTACCGCGGTTATATAGCGCAGGAGCGAAAAGGGAAAAACGGCTTTGGCTACGACCCGGTGTTTTTTTGCCCGCGGCTGAAAAAGACCTTTGCGCAGCTGACGCCGGGCATGAAAAATAAGCTAAGCCACCGCGCAAGGGCGTTCTTGAAGGCGAAGAAGAGTATCCTTAAATACATAAGGTTAAAAAGGGGTTGTCCATGAAACTATATTTTCGCCTGCTTAAATTTACAAGGCCGCATATGTTTACGTTGACCCTTGCCGTTATATTTATGGCCCTGTCGGCTTTTTTTGAGAGCGCGTCTTTAACGATGCTTGTGCCGCTTAGCGATAAGGTCTTAGGCCAGAACAAAATTGTCTTTGACAAGCCGCTGCCGGGATTTTTGGCGCAGATTGTTGATAAAATCAATGCCACGCCGTCCCTGGTGATGTTGAATGTGGTCGTGGTCATAGTTCTGATAATGTTTATTTTTAAGGGCCTTTTTTTCTTTTACCGTTCATACCTGATAACAAAACTGAGCCAGCTGGTAATTCGGGATATCCGTAATGAGATTTACCGCAAGATACAGAATTTCTCTTTGGATTATTTCACGCAAAGCGTTACCGGCCATCTGGTTTCCCGGATTACTTATGACGTGGATATTATAAAAGGCACAATGCAGGTGGGTATAACGGACCTCGTGTATCAACTGCTGACGATGATATTTCTTGCGGCCATTGTGTTTTATATCAACTGGAAATGGGCGGTGATGTCTCTGTGCCTTATTCCCGTGGTTGCTATTCCCATACTCGGGGTGGGCAAGATGATAAAAAAGATCAGCACACAGGCCCAGGAAAAGATGGGGGATTTAAACCGTAAGCTCTTTGAAACCATTTCCGGCGTGCGTATTGTTAAAGCCTTTTCTATGGAAGACGAGGAGGTTAAGAAAGTCGGCGATCATAATTTCGCCTTTTATAAGATTATGATGCGGATGCAAAGAAGGGCATTGGTATTGGGGCCGATGACGGAGTTTGTCGGCGCCTGCGGCGGCGCTGCGGTGCTTTATTACGGCGGCCGGGAGGTTATCCAGCAAAGGATGTCTTTTGGAATATTCATGCTTTTTCTCGCCGCGCTTTTGTCTCTGATAAGGCCTTGCCGGCGCTTGAGCGAGATTCATACTATTAATCAGCAGAGCATGTCCGCGGCAAAGAGGATTTTTGAAGTGTTGGATACGCCGGTAAAGGTGCTTGAAGCCAAAGATGCGATTAGCCTGCCTCTGCTGGGAAAAAATATAGTTTTTGAAAACGTCAGCTTCGGCTATGACGATAAAACGGTACTTGAAAACATTAATTTAAGCGTAAACAAAGGCGAGATTATCGGGCTTGTCGGTTCAAGCGGAGTGGGGAAGACGACATTAGTGAATTTGATTCCCCGTTTTTACGACCCGGTTGAAGGGGCAATTAAGATAGACGGTACGGATATTCGTAACGTGTCGTTTAAATCCTTAAGGAAACAGATCGGGATCGTAACCCAAGACCTTATGCTCTTCCACGATACGGTTCGTAACAACATCGCTTACAGCCGGGAAACCGCTTCTGATGAAGACGTCATCAGGGCGGCAAAGATCGCCGAAGCGCATGAATTTATCGAGAAACTGCCGAAAGGATACGATACGGTTATCGGCGACATGGGCATGAAACTTTCCGGAGGCCAAAAACAGCGCCTGGCGATTGCCCGGGCGATTTTGGATAATCCGCCGATTTTGATTTTGGATGAGGCTACGTCACAGCTTGACGCGGAATCCTCACGGCTGGTGCAGGAGGCCCTTGACCATTTACTGGTGAATCGTACGGCTTTCGTAATTGCGCATCGTTTGGCGACAGTGATGAAAATGAGCCGGATTATTGTACTGGATAAAGGACAGATAATAGAGGAAGGCACGCATGAGGAGCTTTTGCGGAAAAAAGGTGTATATAAGCGGCTTTTTGACCTGGAATTCCTGGCTTGAAGGGGCTGCGGCAAAACGCGCATCCCTGCCTTGCCGTCAGGCAGGTACGGCGTTACTTGTTCGCTCGCTTGTGCTACGTATTTACCGTAGCCTCCGCGCACGCTCACAAGTGCCTTGCCTGGAGAATAGTTCTGCAAGTTCCCTGAACTATATAAAACAGGCGGAAAAAGAAATTTTTTAAAAAAACTTGTAAAAACGGAAAAATATGGTATAGTATTAAAACCGTTCACATAAAGTGAACGTAAGGTGTGTTTTGGTATCTTAAAAAGGAGGAATAAGCCGGTGGTTTCCATTAAACAGTTATTGGAATCGGGAGTTCATTTCGGGCACCAGACAAGGCGCTGGAATCCTAAAATGGCTCAGTACATTTTCGGAGAACGCAACGGTATTTATATCGTTAATCTGGAAAAAACGGAAAAAGAGCTGCAGAAGGCCTGTGATTTCATGCGTAAAATTGCCGCAGAGGGCGAATATGTTCTTTTTGTCGGCACAAAGAAGCAGGCGCAGCAGGCTATCATGGAAGAAACCACGCGTTGCGGCATGTATTATGTCAATCAGCGCTGGCTGGGCGGTACCCTGACTAATTTTGATACTATCCGCAAGAGTGTTAAGCGCTTAAACGAACTGGAGAGAATGAGTACGGACGGAACGTTTGCTAAACTCAAGAAAAAAGAGGTCTCCATGCTCAACAAAGAGATGGGCAAATTATTAAAGAACCTCAGCGGTATCAGAAAAATGAATAAATTGCCCGGCGTGTTATTTGTCGTGGATGTAAAAAAAGAAGAAACCGCGGTAAAAGAAGCCCGGCGTTTAAAAATTCCGGTAGTTGCTTTGGTGGACACGAACTCGGATCCGGATATGATCGATTATGTGATTCCCGGAAATGACGATGCGCTTAAATCAATCAAAGTGATTTGCGCGGCAATCGCGGATGCTGTTTGCGAAGGTAGCAGCGTGAATGAAAAGAATAGTTCCGACCAGAAAGAACGGAAAGAAACCGGATCATCTCAACCGGCAAAGGCGAAAGATATGCAGGCTGCGGAAGGCGGGGAGGAAATCCCGGTAATTAAAGCCGAGGGTACGGAAGAAAGTATAGAAAAGGCGAAGAAGAAGTCGGTAAAATTAAAGAGGAAGGCATAGTAATGACGGTTACCACGGAACAAATAAAAACATTGAGAGAAAAAACAAATGCCGGATTCATGGATTGTAAAAAGGCCTTGCAGGAAACCGGCGGAGATATCGAGAAAGCCGTAGCGGAACTGCGCAAGAAAGGCCTGGCAGTTGTGGCTAAACGTGCCGGCCGAACGGCAAAAGAAGGCTGTGTGGAATCGTATATTCATCTCGGCGGCAAAATCGGCGTACTTATAGAAGTAAACTGCGAAACGGATTTTGTGGCGAGAAACGAACAGTTTAAAGAATTCGTCAAAGACCTGGCGATGCAGATTGCCGCAGCTAGTCCGCAGTATCTGAGCTCCGATGAGGTTCCCCAGGAAACCATAGAGAAGGAAAAGGAAATATTTAAGGCCCAGGCTGGAGATAAGCCGGCTCATGTTTTGGAAAAGATGATGGAAGGCAAAATAAATAAATTTTATCAGGATATCTGCCTTCTTGAACAGCCTTATGTAAAAGATGATAAGATAAAGATTAAAGATTACCTTAATTCGGTTATCGCTAAAATCGGCGAAAACATCGTAATCCGTAGATTTACCAGATATCAGCTTGGGGAGGAAGCATAACCTTGAAGGCAAAACCGGCGGCATACCGCCGTGTAGTTTTAAAACTCAGCGGCGAGGCATTACAGCTGAAGAAAAAAGGTTACGGTATTGATGCCGGAGTTCTTATAAATATAGCTACGCAGCTAAAAGATGTAAAGAGTTTGGGATTGCAGGTGGCGATTGTCGTGGGGGCGGGCAATATATTCCGCGCCAATTCGACTACGGGTAAGGCGATAGACCGGGTTACTGCCGATTACATGGGTATGCTGGCAACGGTTATCAACAGCATGGCCTTGCAGGATGCGCTGGAAAAACTGGGCGTACATACCCGGGTGCAAACGGCAATTGAAATGAAGGAACTTGCAGAACCTTATATCCGCAGGCGGGCGGTACGGCATTTGGAAAAAGGCAGGATCGTGATTTTTGCCGGAGGAACAGGTAACCCCTATTTTACTACGGATACGGCCGCAGCGCTGCGCGCGATAGAAATTAATGCGGACGTGATTTTAAAGGCAACAAAAGTCGACGGGGTCTATTCGGACGACCCGCTTGAGAATAAAAAGGCGGAAAAATTCAGCGAATTGACCTATCGCGAAGTTTTGCATAAGGAATTGAAGGTTATGGACCGTACGGCAATTACTTTATGCATGGAAAATAAATTGCCGATTATTGTTTTTAATTTATTCAAAAAAGATAATATTCTGAAAGTGGTTTCAGGCGAGCGTATTGGCACTCTCGTGCGTTAGCTAAGGAGGCAGATATGAATGTCAAAGATATTATTCATCAGACAGAAGATAAGATGAAAAAAAGTGTTGAAGTGACCATGCGTGATTTTAGCACGGTGAGAACGGGAAGGGCCAGTTCCGCTTTAGTAGAGGGAATAAGGGTTGATTATTACGGTACGCCGACGCCGCTTAAGCAGCTGGCGGGAATTTCTACGCCGGAAGCGCGTTTGATTGTTATCCAGCCCTGGGATCCTTCCTGCATCGGCGCGATAGAAAAGGCGATCCTGAAATCAGAGTTGGGGATTACGCCTTCAAATGACGGAAAGGTATTGCGTTTGAGCGTGCCGGCGTTGACAAAGGAGCGCCGCGGAGAGTTGGTGAAATTGGTGAACAAGCTTTCCGAAGAAGGCCGCGTTGCCGTACGTGCCGTACGCCGGGAGTCCAATGAACAGCTTAAGGAATCCGAGAAGAAACACGTAATAACCGAAGATGAAAATTTCAAAGGCCAGGATGATATCCAGAAACTGACCGATAAATATATAAAGCAGATTGACGATCTTTTAAAACAAAAAGAAAACGAGATAATGGAAGTTTAAGTTTAAGGGGCCGCTAGCTCATCTGGTAGAGCACCGCCCTTTTAAGGCGGTTGTGCTTGGTTCGAGACCAAGGCGGCTCACCAAAATATAGTCTTAAGATTTAAGCCCTAAGCTTTAAGAGCCGGCTTAAGGCTCTTGCTGAAGGCTTAATTTTTAAGACTTGCGTATTTCTGTCCCCATCGTCTAGTCTGGCCTAGGACAACAGATTTTCGATCTGTCGACAGGGGTTCGAATCCCCTTGGGGACGCCAAAAAATAAAGCCACTCTTTTGAGTGGCTTTATTTTTTGTATAAGGACACAAGGGGATTCGAACCCGGTAAAAGGGTTTTAGGGAAAAATCCAATTTTTCCCTATCGGCGAACTGGGGCATCTTTGCGAAAGGAAGGGGAATACTAAGGGGAAACCATAAGGGTTGCCCCTTAGGGAGTGAGACATCTGAGCACTGCCCTGTTTTCCAAGGGCAAGCGGAAGATGCGAACGACGGTTTGAATCCCCTTGGGGACGCCAGTTCTCATTTTGAGAGTATAAAACCTCCCAATCTGTAATAGAATCAGCGACTTGCGCAGGTTCTAACCGGTTGTGGAGGTTTTGTATTTCCGGGGCGACTTCTTGGAAGAGGGCAAGGTTTTTATCAACTGAAATACGAAGCTGTTTGCCGGTAAGAATGAGGTTCGAACCTAAACACGAGAGGATATGCCTCTTGTCCTCTAATGTTCCGGTTTCGAATCGTTTTTGAGCGGTTTCTGCGAAAGAAAAAGTTTCTTCAGCCCGGTTCAGCCATGTTTCAATACGGGTTTGCGTGTCCGCGATTAAGCCCTCATATTTCTGCTTTTCCTGCATTAAGACATCTTTTTTCCGGGCGTATTCTTCAGCGCCAATTTCTTCGTTCAAACGTATATTAAAAAGCGCGTCTAATTTCTTGGCGCAAATATCAAGATGATGCCTCTGCGCCTGTGTAATCTCATTGTGATCGATTTTTTCTTTGGCGTGCTCTTCTTTAAGCTGTTTGATAGCCCACTGATGAAACTGCGCAGGTATTGTTATTTTTCCTAAAACATTAAGGATTTGACTCTCGAGTTCATCAGAACGGATAGGTGGTTCAGAGCAGTTTTTCTTAATTCTTCGGGTACAACGGTAATACGTGTAATGATGGATATTGCCGTTTTTCTGGTGTTTTGTTTTTTTCTCAGCGGTAATAAAAGCCCCGCATTCGCCGCAACGCATAAGCCCGGTGAAGGCGAAGATGTGAGAGGTTCTATCAAGAGTTTAAAATCCGTTCGGGATTAGTTGATGCGTGAAAAATAATAGCGGCTTGTGAAATAGATAATTAAGGGGAATCCAGGAACAATTTTCAAAGTATTAATATAATGTTATTTGTTTTAGATGTTTTTTTTGGTACAATATAACAATATGACAAAGCCTATAGATTTAAAAGAAAAGTTTCCTCATCTATCCAAAGCTCCAATTGTTGAAGCGGTTATTGATTTTCGCGTTTTACCCGGAGATATTTGGGAACCTCAGAAGTTGAAAGAGGCTATAATAAAAGAGTTGCCGTCTTATGCCAAGAAGGTTGATGAAACTAAAGAGTTTATCTACAGCCTTTCTATGGATGGCATACAAAAAAAAGATGAGTTTGGTTGTATAGGATACAAATTAGTCTCTCCAGATGGCTATTACATAGCACAATTTAACAAACAAGGATTTGTTCTTAGTCGTATAAAGAAGTATGAAGATTGGGATTCGTTTTCTAGCGAAGCACTTTCCCTCTGGACAGTGTATTGTAGATTGGTAAATCCTAAAAAGGTAAAACGTATCGGAGTTCGATTTATTAACCATATGGTAGCCGCAGAAAGCCCATTTGATTTAAGACAGTATTTCAATAATCCGCCTGAAGAGAAGCAAGTGGATAACTGGAATCTTGCGCGTTTTCTTCATCAAGACTGTTTAATTGTTTCCGGAACACCTTATTTTGCTAATTTAATTAAAACCGTTATTCCTTCTGAGCCAAATAAAGAGGGCGGTATAATTGTCTTAGATATTGATATCTTTGTTAATGTAGATCTCGAATGCACATGGGATAATCTTTCCAAACATCTAACAGTAATGCAGGAAAAGAAGAATAAAGCGTTCTTTTTGAATGTTCCTAAGGAAAAGATAAGGGAGTTTATTTAATGATTGTGTTAGATAGAAATGATATTCAAACTTACAGTTGTATTGTAAAGGCAGAGTCGCGCTGTGTATTAGAAGCAGAGAATGTTTTTAAGAAACAGGAGATAGAGAAGCACGAAGAACAAATTGATAAATATTCAAAGCCTTTTGATAAGAATTTTCAAACAATACAAAGATTAATATCAATTAAAGATGCGCGATTGGAACCTGGGTGGGATGGAAAAGATGCTCGACCAGTTTCTTTGATTAGTTTCAAAAATGCAGTTATTTTCTTACTTTCGGTACCAGAGCGATTTGCAAGTCCCTCACCAGGTGTCTGCGCCAATGGACAAATAACTTTGGAATGGCGACGACAAGACGGAAGACTTTTATCGCTTGCTTTTGATGAAAAAGACCAAGTAAATTATATTGCTTTTTTGCCCGATGGAGAGATGTTGGGTGGTACACGACCGGTTGTATTAGGTTATAATGAACCACTAATAGATTTTCTTAAAAAAGTCTCTTAACGAAACAATCCTAAAGATTTATGACTACAATACCACAATCGACGGTTCAAGATAATGAATTATTGGCTTGTTATATAATAGGCGAGGAAGATATTGTTCTAAACGAGGGACAGGTAAAGGGGGATGTGTTTGTTCCTACTCCAAATCCTCAACGGGAAAAACGTTTAGAGAAATCTGTTATAAGATTTGGCGATCGTTTATTAGCTCAAATGCACATAGCAGGAAAAACATGGGCAAATAGTATAAAAAAACCGAAACCGTATATAGGATTGGCGAAATTATTGGCTATCGATGTTCGTAAAGTTTTTGATTTAGATATTGAACATACTCCTAGGAAATGGGAAAATCTACATTCTGATATAGTAAAGTGGCGTTTGGATGAGCCGTATTACAGAATCCAGGCGGAATTAATAGCGCGAAAATCTTCGTTCTCTCATATTTAATAAAACATATCTATCGAGAAAATTGGGTAATTTTAGCTGGTTACACAAACATCTATAAATAGCGTATTGTTGTATTAAACTTTTTTTAACGTTCGATTAATCGTATTGAGCAACAGTTGAAGCGAGCAAACAGGTTCTAACCTGCTTGACCCAGCGACGCCAAAAAAATAAGGCCGCTCATTTAGAGCGGTCTTATTTTTTGTCCCCAGAGGCTGGAAAATTAAGGGGTTACTCAATATAGGTTTTACCTCAAAAACAGGCTCCAAAACCCCTTAGCGTTTGTCCCCTTTTAGACTTTAGAATTGAAAGGCGAGCCAAGAATTTTGATAGCAATCGCCAAGCTTTTATTTTATAATGTGTTATATGTTTTTTGTAAATAGAAATGCAGCGGCTAAACTTAAGAAGGGATAGCAATGTTTGAACAGACCTTTAAGAATATTGATGACATTCTCCATAAAGACGCCGGGTGCAGTAGTGAATTAGATTACGTGGAGCAGACCTCCTGGATTCTCTTCCTGAAATATCTGGATGATCTCGAGAAGGATAAGAAAACCGCGGCAAAGCTGTCGGGCAAGGCCCATGCGGGCATTATTGGCCCGGAATATCGTTGGGAAGTCTGGGCTGTTCCTAAAGGTAAAGACGGCAAGCTCGATCATCACAAGGCTCTCACAGGCGACGATTTAAAAGATTTTGTTGACCATAAGCTGTTTCCCTACCTGAAGAAGTTTAAAGCCAATGCCGAAAGCGCCGATACCATCGAATATAAAATCGGCGAGATCTTTAACGAGCTTAAAAACAAGATCCAGAGCGGTTATAATCTGCGTGAGGTTATCAATTTAATAGACCAACTGCGTTTCCGCTCTCATGCCGAGAAGCATGAAATGTCCCATCTGTATGAGGACAAGATCAAGAATATGGGCAACGCGGGTAGAAACGGCGGTGAATACTACACGCCCCGGCCGCTTATCAAGACGATCGTGAAAGTCGTTGCCCCGGAAATTGGAAAAAAGATATATGACGGCGCGGTAGGTTCTGCGGGCTTTTTGTGTGAAGCCTTTGAATACCTCAAAACCAGCAAGAACCTGACTACTAAAGATGCCGATCTCTTGCAAAAGAAAACCTTTTACGGTAAGGAAAAGAAATCGCTCGCCTATATCATCGGCACGATGAACATGATTCTGCATGGGATTGAAGCGCCCAATATCGTGCATACGAACACGCTGGCGGAGAACCTCGCGGATATTCAGGAAAAAGACCGCTATGACATCGTTCTTGCCAATCCTCCGTTCGGCGGCAAGGAACGCTTCGAGGTACAGCAAAACTTCCCGATTAAAACCGGTGAGACCGCGTTTTTATTTTTACAGCATTTCATTAAAATTCTTAAGGCTGGCGGTCGGGCTGGTGTAGTGATCAAGAATACGTTTCTTTCCAATACAGATAATGCGTCAGTCAGCCTACGTAAACTTCTCTTGGAAAGCTGTAATTTGCATACGGTGCTTGATCTTCCCGGCGGCACATTCACCGGCGCGGGTGTTAAAACTGTGGTGCTCTTTTTTGAAAAAGGCGCGCCGACAAGAAAGGCCTGGTTTTATCAGCTTAATCTTAACCGCAACCTCGGCAAGACGAATCCGCTGAATGAAAATGATTTGGCGGATTTTGTAAAACTTCAAAAGACCAAAACGGATTCAGAAAACTCCTGGTCGGTGAATGTCGCGGATGTGGATACTACCACCTATGACCTCTCGGTGAAAAACCCGCACAAAAAGGATGAAACAGTATTGCGTGAGCCGGAAAAAATTCTGGACGAGATGAAAGCACTGGATGAAGAAGCAGCAATAATCATTAAAAAAATTAGGGAGATATTATGAAAAACACATTAGCTGTTTTTGAAAATTTCAAAATCCGCAGAATTTACGATGAAAAATCAGAAACATGGTTTTTTTCGGTGGTAGATATTATTGCTGTTTTAACTGAACAGCGTGAACATAAGAAAGCCCAAAGTTATTGGACGACATTAAAAAATCGATTAAAAGAAGAGGGGAGTGAGGTCGTCACAAAATGTGACCAACTGAAAATGGAAGCGTCTGATGGTAAAAAATATCTTACTGATGCCGCTAATCCGGAAACGCTTTTGCGTCTTATTCAGTCTGTGCCAAGTCCCAAGGCAGAGCCAATTAAGCTTTGGCTGGCCAAGGTCGGTTATGAGCGCATGCAGGACATGGCAGACCCGGCGCGGTCTCTGGATAGAGCCCGCGAATACTGGCAGCAGCACGGCAGGAGCGAGAAATGGATTCAGCAGAGAATGATGGGGCAGGAGACCCGTAACAAATTGACCGACTACTGGAAAGATCACGACATTAAAAAAGAGGAAGAATACGCCATATTAACCAATATCATTCATCAGGAATGGTCGGATCTGACGGTAAAAGATCACAAGGATATTAAAGGATTAAAGACTCAGAACCTGCGCGATCATATGAGCGAAGCGGAACTTATTTTTACCGCGTTAGCCGAACTTTCCACCCGCCAGATAGCCGAAACCATGGAAGCCGCTGGAATGGAAGAAAACAAAATTGCCGGCAAAAAAGGCGGTGGTATTGCCAAAAAAGCGCGGCTTGATCTGGAAGAAAAAACGGGCAGAAAGGTTGTCACCACAGACAATTATCTTTCGCCCCAAAAATCCCTAAGAAAATTGAATGGCGGAAAAAAGCAACGATAATGTTGTAGTGGCAGGATTCCCGTGCCTGCCCGAAATATGGTTGGGGAATATTGCCGTAGGATTTAAAATTTTTTACCCCCTCCAACAATCGGTAGAGAATTCAAACAAAGGCGGTAAACATGATAAATACTCAACAAAAAATCAAGTGTCCAAAATGCGGAGAGTTGATTTCCATTGATGATGTTTTGACGCATCAAATTGAAGAAAAAATAAGGAAAGAGTTAGATGAAGGGGTTAGAGCAAAGGAAGCCGAAATTACAAAGCAGAAAAAAGAATTGGACGAGCAAAAGTTTAAACTTGAAGAAGCGCAAAAAAACTCACAACTTGAAGTTAATAAAAGAGTAGCTGAAAAGCTTTCCGCGGAAAAAATCGTTTTATGGAAAAAAGCTCAGGCAGAGGCAGAAAAACAAAAGGCCGTTGAAATTGAAATGTTGGCAGAACAGATAAAAGAGCGTGACAAGAAATTGACAGAAGCTACCGCAGAAGCATTAAAGGCGCGTGCGGACAGGCAAAAATTTGAAGATGATAAGAAAAACTTTGAATTAGAGAAAGTAAAACAAGTTGAAAGTGAACGGAAAAAGATTGAAGAGCAGGCTTTTG
>JAHIOQ010000095.1 GCA_018895275.1 Candidatus Omnitrophota bacterium | reverse complement strand
TAAGAATGGAGGATATGGAGATATTGCTTTAAAAGAATTTAGCACAATTATAACTAAGAGCTTTGAACAAAATGCTGTTATTCAGCTTGAAGGGTGTTACACCGCTTTTGGAAATAATTCTATCGCTCATGAATTTAAGAATATTTTACCAGATGCTCATGTATTTGGTTATACAGGACCAGCAAAACCTTGGTTTTTCTTAATAGATGAAACTTGGCCTGAATTTTGGAATGGGAGTGAATGGATAGAAATAAGGGAAGAAGGGTGTCTAAAATGAAAAGAATTATTCTAATGGTTTTAATTTCTTTAATTATTCTGATTTTATTTTCCAACGCAGTTTGGGATTCAGGAAGATATATTGTTTGGACAAAATATAGCCTACGGAGTAACCGATTTAAAATTGAAAAATTCAAGGAGATTAAAAACAAATATCCTTATTCATTAACAGAATTGAAAGCTAAAATTAATGATGAATTAGATGGAAAAATATACAAAGAATATATTTCTTCTAAAAAAGGGCAACTTGCAGAAGCAGAGAGGTTAGATGGTGAAGGAGGATGGTATTATAATCCGGCAACTGGAGAATTAAAAATTAATCTTCTTGAGCCCGTTAAAAAATATTACCCTTTTTATTTTGGGGAATGTAGGAATGAAATTCCATCTAACTGGTGATCAGATTATTGACGAACAGAGACTAGAACTGAGGCGCCGGAGACTGCCGCAGGAGAAGAGTTCTAATGCGGCTCTGGCGGTGAGAAAAGATTTTAAAGAGGCGGTAGGCGGTAGAATCTGAAAAAGGAAGCTTTAACTTTTTCAGGGCTTGTATTTTAGACATGCCTTTAGCGATATTATTAAGGAAGCGCCAAAGGCTATTTGCGCAAATATTAAACCCTTTAAGAATATTAGCCCAAGTTCCGCAGTTTCAAAAAGACAGTTGTTTATTTTCAATGGGTTGCGGATTTTTAACCCCGTTTTTCTCCACTACATTTTCTTTAAACAGTGTACGATTAGGCAAACGAATTCCCATTTTGTGTAATAATATTTGTGTTGCTTGATCTGGCTTACTCACTGCCATTAATCGTATCGCTGGACGGTCTTTTATCGGAATAACAATATCCATACTTTTTATTTTTGTAAATTCATCCAGGAGTTTTCGGGGGCTTCGGCCAAGGCCGTTTTTTTCTGCCCACAATTCAAGTGTTCGCCAAAGCGCAAGTGTAAGAAAACAAATAAAAATATGCGCTTCAACTCGCTGCTCAATTTGATGATATATTGGCCGCAGTCCTAATTCATCTTTGCTTGTCCTAAATGCATTTTCCGCCTGAGACAGCTGCATGTATATTTTCCATAACCGTTCAGGGCTTTCTTTCGTAAGATTTGTTCTCAGTAAATAAGCGCCGGAACTTTTTTCTGACCATTCACTATGTTCTTTTTTATAACTCAAAACACAGTCGATAAGTTCGCCCGCGTTGTCTTTGATAAACTCAACATCAAAAAGTTTCTCCGCCCGAGTATATTTGCCGCGCCATCTGCCAATACGTTCAGCTGCTTTTGCGACATCCTTTAATCGTCCTTTACGAATAGCCGTTTGCACTTTCGTCAATTCGGCTTCTAATTTCTTGCGGTGATTTTCAATAATCGCCCGCTCTTTC
The DNA here is from genome assembly GCA_018895275.1 of Candidatus Omnitrophota bacterium. Classification (GTDB taxonomy): domain Bacteria; phylum Omnitrophota; class Gorgyraeia; order B26-G9; family B26-G9; genus JAHIOQ01. Next base: position 805 of record JAHIOQ010000095.1, on the reverse strand, counting down.
TCTCTTCGTCCTTCACTACGGCATAATACGAATGATTCGTTATGATTCAGAGGAGTACGAATAATTTTTACTTCAATGTCAGGCTCCACTTCACCCCAATTTTTTTCATGCAATTCTCCGGCAAACTTCTTAAGCATCCCTTTGGGGGTTCCTACGACATAGGATATGCCTCGTTCTTTAAGCATTGCGATATTATCTTCACTGGCAACCCCGCGATCAAATGCCCATATACGGCTTGCTTTACCATACTTATTTTCAAGAAGCTCAACGATCTCATCAAGCGTTGTTACATCAGCTCGATTCCCTGCAAAAACTTCATAGCCAACAGGTAACCCTTCTTTGCTTACTACGAGACCTATACATACCTGAAGACAATCCGGGCGATGATCTCTACTATAGCCTCGCTTCGCTTTTTTATTCTTTTTTGCTAAGCCTTCAAAATAGGTACTTGTAACATCATAGAGTAAAAATTCAAACTCCGTTCCAAATAAATCACGGTAACGATCTTGCAGGTGCTTACATACATCGTCCTTATGATTAATAATATGATCAAGCGTACGGTAGAGACGATCATCGTTTATTTTTTCCACGGGAATACCAAGCATATCCTTCAATACAGTTTTATCACACCATCTTTCAGCTATTGCTAATTCTGAACTTGGCGCACACAATCGCGCAAGAACACTCAAACAGAACATTGCTTTCCATTCTATATCTTCTCGCCCGGGAACCTGAAGCTTATTAAACAAGGAATCCAGCTCAAGTTTCTTCCACAACAAAAGACCGACAAACACATCGCCGAAAT
>JAHIOQ010000094.1 GCA_018895275.1 Candidatus Omnitrophota bacterium | reverse complement strand
TCTTCCGGTGTATTCAGGTTTTTAAACATACTTTTATTAAAAAACCCATTTTCTAAATCCATATATGTTGTGCTAACCGTCTTCAAAAATTCCCTTATTGAATAATTGCCGCTGGTTTTCAAAAAAAAGCTTATTTCATCGGTTAGTTTTTTTTTGCATATCGCGTGCAGCGGCTCTATCGATTCGCCTATCCTTGGGACTAAAGCATCACCTCCTTCTTTATTAAAACACAAAATCTGCTGTTTAATGAATTCGTTATGCAAAAAAGGCATATCGCAAGCGACAAAAAAAACCGCTTCTCTTGATGTAGCTGATAAAGCCGCATGAATTCCGGACAACGGGCCAAAGCCTTTTAAGATATCACCAACTATCCGGCAGTCTTTTTCATAAGGAGTATAATCTTCCGGATTATTGGTAACAATAATGATTTCTTCAAAGAGCTCTTTAAAAATATTCAAGGTACTCTGGATGAGAGGAACTCCTTCTATCTCGAGAAAAGCCTTGTTCCTCCCACCCATTCGTTTATTTTGTCCGCCGGCTAAAACTGCTCCTGCTATATCAATCATCGCTTTTAGATAACGTGTTCTTTTTCCGGAAATGCTTTGACCTGTTCATAGCTGAATACCGGGCCGTCCGTACAAACAAACTTACCTGCGATATTACAGTGGCCGCATTTACCGATACCGCACTTCATATACCGCTCTAAAGTCATAATGATATCTTTTCCCGCAAACCCCGACTTTTTCAATGCCAGGGTTACAAACTTAATCATAATCGCAGGCCCGCAGACAATAGCAACGGCATTTTCCGGATGCACATCCGTCTCTTTCCACAATTCAGTAACAACTCCGATACTGCATCCCCAGGCATCGCAGGGTTTATCAACCGTCAACCATACCTCCGTATCGGGAATTTTTTTCCACACCTCCAACTCGTCGGCAAAACACATATCCGCGGGTGTTTTTGCCCCGTATAATATTTTTACATGTTTAAAATCATCACGGTTATCCATAACCATGTTGATCAGGCTTCTCAAAGGAGCAAGGCCGATACCTCCGGCAATAAAATAAAGATTTTTCCCTTTAAGTTCTTCCAACGGAAATGAATTGCCGTAAGGGCCTCGCAAGTAAAGGGCATCACCCTTTTTTAGAGCGTGTATAGCGTCGGTAACTTTTCCCGTGGCCCGGATATTAAACTCCAGGAATCCTTTTCTTGATGGCGAGGAAGTTATGGAAATAGGCGCTTCTCCTACTCCCAGAATGGAAACCTCCATGAACTGCCCTTGTTTATATTGAAAGGATTCCGCCAGGTTCTTATCCGTAAAACGCACCCGGAATGTTTTGGTATCAAAACTTTCCTTTTTTACGCTTTCAATCTTAGCCGGATAGGGGATATACTCGTTTTTTTTATTACATGTACACATTTCACATTCCCTTTCTTTTCAGTATCACTCGGCTTTTTAGGCGATTATAGCTGAAAAGCCTTTAGCCGAAATAAACCTTACGCGAACAATGTAAGTTTTTCGTAAATCAATCACATTATTTTTTTATCTTCGGTGATTTCCTGAACAAATTTGGACATTCCAATATCCACAGGGCAGCTTGCCAGGCACCTTCCGCAGCCGACACATCCGCTCATATTTGTTTTCGCTTTATCATATTTAAGCTTATGTTCGTATCTACGGCAGGCCATCAGCCACTTTTGATTCCGCGGATTATGCCCGCTTGCCTCCCGGGTATACCCTTCAAAAATACAAGCATCCCAGATACGCACACGAGTTCCCTCATCACCCTTAGCATTGTCAAAAACATTAAAACAGGTACATGTCGGACAGGTATAGACACATGCCCCGCAATATACGCATCTTTCGCCAATTCTCTTGTACTTTTCTTCCGGGATAAAATCATCGTTTGCCATAAGGTCAAGAGCTTTCTGGAATTCTATCTTAAGCTCTACAGCCTTTTCTGCTTTTGCTTTTATGCTGTTTACAGCTTTTTCGGCATCGCCGGATTCATCCTGAAAAAAGCCGGAATATTTCGCGACAAATTCTTCACCTTTTTCAGAGCCTGTTTCTACAAAATAAGACTCCCCATTATCAACCAGCTGTAAATCAAACCCTTTCTCCGCAAATGGCCCGGTCTTGGCTGATGTGCAGAAGCATGCCCCAGGCCGTGGCGGATTGATACAGCCGATTACGACAATCAAACGTTCATTAGCCCGGCTCAGGTAATAGGCATCTTCAAAGTCGCGTTTAAAAAACTCATCGGCAAATAGAATTCCTTTTAAGTCGCAAGACTTTATCCCGAATAATAATTTGGGTGACGACTCTACTGTTTCCGCTATCTCACCTTTTTTAAATTTAAACATTGTCTCCAGTTGTGGAAAGAAGATATCTTTAGGAGAAATAACCAGATCATCATCCGCCAAACTGATATTATCTAAAGCCGCTTCTAATTCTTTAGCCTCTTCAGGAAGCGGCGCGATGAGGACATCCCCGCCTATATGTTTTTGCGGCACATAGGTATGCCACTGTTTAACAGCTTCCTTAAGTAATCCTTTGATTTTTTTCTTTTCAATCATTTTACTCATTATATCTTCTCCACTTTTACCGCGCAGACTTTATATTCCGGTATCTTGGCAATAGGATCTACCGCGTTTATGGTAAGGACATTGGCAGCTGCTTCCCTATAATGAAAAGGAATAAAGCAGGATTTCCTAACCACCTTTTCTGTAATCAAGGCTTGAATTTCAATCTGTCCTCTTCGTGAGATAACCCTTACTTTTTCTTTATTTCTAATGCCTAACTCAGCGGCATCTTCCGGATGTATTTCCACATAAGGAGCCGGCGCTTCCCTTTCCAGAGTAGATGTCCTCTCTGTAAGAGTCCGCGTATGCCAGTGCCAGTAAATTCTTCCGGTTGATAAAATAAAGTTAAATTCCTCATCCGTAGGCTCTTTTGGCTCAAGAAAAGGCCTGGGCATAAATGTGCCTTTGCCTTTAGAAAATTTATCCTTATGAAGATAAGGAGTGCCCGGATGTTCAAGCGTGGGACACGGCCACTGCAGCCCATACGGATCAAGCCTTTCGTAACTCATCCCTCCATATATCGGAGTTAGAGTTCTTATCTCCTCCATTATCTCAGAAGGATGTTTGTAGCTCATGCCTGTATATCCGCCGGCGCGGGCAACTTCGCATAGGATTTCCCAGTCCGCTTTTGCCTCACCCGGAGGATTAACAGCCTTGCGTACTCTTTCACATCGCCTCTCTGTATTAGTAAAAGTTCCGTCTTTTTCCGCGAAACTGGCTCCGGGCAGTATAACATCCGCGAAAACAGCTGTATCGGTCATGAAAATATCCTGCACAACGAGGAATTCCGCTTTTTCCAAGCATTTGCGTACATGGTTTTGGTCAGGATCGCTTATCATTGGGTTCTCTCCCATTATATACAAGCCTCTTACCTTGCCCTCTCCAAGCGCGCTTATAATTTCAGTTACGGTAAGTCCGACATTGCCCGGAAGGCCATTAACATTCCATGCCTTTTCGAATTTTAAACGCGAATTTTCATCGGTTACACTTTGATATCCGGAATATACGTTCGACAAAGCTCCCAGGTCGCACGCGCCCTGCACATTATTCTGGCCTCTTAAAGGATTTACCCCTGCAGAAGGAAATCCGACATGTCCGGTAAGCATGGCCAAATTAGCGAGAGATTTAACATTATCTACGCCTGTCGTATGCTGAGTTATACCCATCGCGTAAACAATCATTGCTTTTTTCGTAGTGGCGTATATACGCGCTGCTTTAATTAGATCTTCTTTCGGTATAGTTGTTAACGCCTCGACATATTCCGGAGTATATTTCTTAACCAGCTCTTGCAGTTGTTCATAACCTTCGGTACGCTCCTTAATATATTCTTTATCCTCTAACCCTTCTTTTATGATAACATGCATCATGCCGTTTATCCAGGCGACATCCGTCCCATTCTTCTGGCGAAGATTAACCGTCGCGTATTTGGACAGTTCTATTTTTCTCGGATCAGCTATTATAAGCTTGGCGCTGCGGTTAAGAACAGAGTTGATTATCCGGGAACCAATTAAGGGATGCTGGGCCGTAGTATCAGAACCGGTTATAAAGAAGCAATCCGCTTCTTCAAACTCATTTATTGAATTTGTCATTGCCCCCGAACCAAAAGTAGCGGCAAGTCCCGCAACCGTTGAAGCATGGCAGAGCCTTGCGCAGTGATCTATATTATTGGTCTTGAAAACCGCGCGCGCCAGCTTCATCATAAGAAAATTTTCCTCATTAGTTGTCTTGGCCGAACTTAAGAACGCCAGGCTATCGGATCCGCTTTCCTTCATGAACCCTTTAAATCTTTTAGCTATAAGCGCAATTGCTTCTTCCCATGTAGCTTTTCTAAAGCTACCTTTTTCCCGTATCAACGGATGTGTCAACCTGTCCATATGGTTAACAAACTCATGTGAATTCCAACCTTTAACACATAACGAACCTTTTGACACGGGATGCTTAACGCTCGGATAAGCGCCGGTAAGAACTCCATCATTTTCCGTAAGATAGAGTCCGCACCCGCATCCGCAATAAATACATGTTGTTAATACATGTTTTAAACTCATAATATCTCTCCCAGGTTATCTGCAGGGTAATGTCAAAACTTAACCACAGAAGCACGGAAATATGGAAAAGGTCAATTCACTACTCTTTTTATTTTTAATTCTAATCTCATTATTCTGTGTCTCCCGACTTCTGTGTTTCTGTGGAAATCATAAATAAGCGCGGTTATCAGCCTGTTATTGCTGCCTCTATCAGATCCCATGTATTCCGTAAACATATCACTGCCCACTTAGCGTCTTTGAGTATAGGATGAATATAGTTAAGCGGCAACTATACTCTTTGGTTTTTTATATAAAGAAACAAGCACGACTCCAATACAAAGCATTACGGCGGCAACTGATAACGCTAAAGTAAAGCTATTGGAAACCTTCTTAAAATACTCCATCAACATCGGCCCTACCACACCTGCAATACCCCAGGCAAGTAGTACCTTACCGTAAATATCCCCAATATTTTTAGGACCAAAGGTATCCACGGCAAAAGACGGCATTGTCGCGAATCCGCCGCCATAACAGGAAAGAATATAACAACACATCGCGACGAAAGTCAGCATATTGGTGGCTTTCGGCAATAATAGAAATAAAGGTATCTGAGAAATAAGCATTATTAAAAACACGTTTTTCCTGCCTATTTTATCGGATAATGACGCCCAAAATATCCTTCCGGCTCCGTTAAAAAGCGATGTGATAAACACGATACTCCCTGCTACAACAGCGCTTACTCCAAGCTGAGACTGTGCCATAGGAGAAATATTGCTAATCAATGCCAACCCCACTGTCACGTTAATAAACAAAACAGCCCAAAGAATATAAAACTGGTACACACTCAAAGCTTCCTTTAAGTCCAGGGAACTAACAGCTATATTGGCTTTCGCCTTCACATTCGCGGCAACCGGTAAAACCCAGCCTTCCGGAGGATTGTTAAGATTCTGAGCCACTATTAACAATACAATTAGGTAAACAGCGCCCAGAATATAAAATGTATTGGTTATGCCTATACTCGTTAATAACGATGGAACGACTAAACCAATTAAGGCGGAACCAAACCCAAAACCCATAACAGCCAAACCGGTAATAACACCTTTCTTATCAGGGAACCACCGGATTAAGACAGCTATGGGTGTAATATAGCCTAACCCATTACCGATACCGGCGATAACACCATAACCCAACCATAATAAGAATAAATTACCGATAGTGTTTGCGTATCCGGCTATTAACGTTCCTACTCCGAAAAGAATAGCGGCGACTGTCGCGACTTTGCGAGCGCCAGCCTTATCAACAAACTTGCCGCCTAATGCCGCGGCGCAACCAAGGGAAAAAATTACAATTGTAAAAGCAAACCCCACCTGTGGGCCACTCCAACCATGAGCATTCATAAGCGGTTTTTTAAATACGCTCCAACCATATATCGTCCCCAACAATAACTGCATAATAATACCGGAACCAGCGATTAACCATCTATTCTTTACCTTTTCCATTATTTCCTCTCCTTTTTCATTAGATTAAAGATTTTCTTGAAAGAATGAAAATGAGTTTAAACTACCTTTCAGATCTTGTCAAGTGATTTTTTTCACAATGTCATTTCTTCACAATTAAAGATTATTCCTACGGCTACGAACCGCTGCCCTTACGCCGGAGAGTTTTCTTTTCCTGCCGCGTCAAACTACCGATACCCTGCAGCGATATTTTATCCAGAATCCTGTCAATCTCAATGTCAAGCTCCTGCGCAGTCCGGCGTTCTTTTTTCAGCCGCTGTTCTTTGAAAAAATTCCGCATCCCCGATATATTAAAGCGCGCCAGCCAAAAACGCAGCTGCTCATTCTTTAAATACAAATATCCCAGCAGCCCGCCGCCGAGATGCGCGGTATAGGCAATGCCGCTTCCCCCGGAAGAAAGCGCTCCGAGAAGATTAATCCCGCCCAGCACAACTACGGCATGTTTCATCTTCATCGGAAATATAAAAAACAATAAAATAATGCTCTCCGGAGAAATCACGCTAAAAGCAACCAGCAGGCCGAATATCGCCCCGGAAGCGCCGACAACCGGTATCTGAGAATTATAGGCAAATAAAACACTGAATATCCCGGCTCCGATGCCGGTAAAAAAATAATAGGCTAAAAACCTCCGGCTGCCCCACATCTCTTCCAAGGGCATACCGAACATCCATAACATCAGCATATTGATCACAAGGTGCCACAACCCTCCATGCAGAAAAAGATACGTAACCGGCTGCCAGAGCATCCATTTCGTGAATAAAAAAGAGGGCACCAGGCCGAATATGAAAAACCAGGGGAAACACGGCAGAAAATTGCAGAGTATAAAAACAACGATATTAATCGCAATCAGAATTCTCACCGCGTTAAAAGCGTAAGCGTTTGGATATGAATTATAAGAATTGTAAAATCGCATAATACAAAAACCGCTGATTTATTAATAAAATTTCTCACACAGAGCCCAATAGAGCGCACAAAGAGAAGATTTATGAATTATTAATTTATATTTTAGTTTTTCTCCGTGTTCTTTGTGTCTCTGTGAGAGTTAATTCTTTAGGTTTTTAATTACTTCCGGCACGGACTGCGGCTTGAAATCCCTGTTTACGCACACCCAGGTTACCTTTGCCTCAACCAACAGCTGAACATCGCGCCTGATCTCCTGGATAAAGTGCACGGAAGAACGTCCGATCTCTTCCACACGGGTAATCACCCTGACCGTATCCAGGTACCTTGCCGGAGACTTATAATTAATCTCCAAAGCAGGTTCCCACTGACCTCGCGGCCTCTATCAAAGGATGTTTCAGCGGAACCGTCTTCGGCCCGCGGGCCACATCTTCCAACGCAACATCAACCAACGCATCTTTTCTTATGCCTACCATATAGCCGTTTTTTCCGTCGATAACCATCTCCGCCGACCTGGTACCTAATTGCGTTGCCAGCACACGGTCAAACGCCGTAGGCGAACCGCCGCGCTGCAGATGCCCCATAATCACTGTCCTTGATTCCAGGCCGGTTATCTTCTCCAGCTGCTCTCCGAGCACAATCCCCACGCCGCCAAGGCGTTTCTGGATGGTACTCTCCTCCACAATGCGCTGCACGACAACCTCTCCGCCTTTCGGACGCGCGCCTTCGGCTACGACAATAATACTAAATTTATTTCCCTTGCGGTGCCTTCGCCTTACTTCCTCAACAATTATGTCGATATTGTAAGGAATTTCCGGCAGCAGAATAATATCACCGCCTCCGGCTATTCCCGCGTGCAGGGTAATCCATCCTGCCGTGCGGCCCATTAGTTCCACAATCATAATCCGGTGATGCGACTGGGCAGTACTATGTATCCGGTCAATCCCTTCCGTAGCAATAGATACGGCAGT
>JAHIOQ010000093.1 GCA_018895275.1 Candidatus Omnitrophota bacterium | reverse complement strand
GCGCTTCGAAATCACAATGCGCGTCCTGAACGTTTATGATCAGTTTATCCGTCCCCGCATTATACGCATCCTTGATAATCCCCCAACTCACAGGTATCTCCATCTTTAAGATATCCCCGACGGGAATATCCTTCAAAGGCGGCGCTATTTTTTGCGCCGCCGGCAACGGGCCTCCGGCAACGGCAAAGGACATATTAACAAAAATAAAAGACCAGATAACGGCAATACTCACCCCGCGGAATAAAATATTCCTCTTCATGACCAACCCTCCTCTTTGTTACGATTACCTATGTCTTATCCTGCAATAGTTGACACTTTTTTCGGTTACTAGCAGTTATAAATAGTTACTATCCGTTACTAATAGTTACACATATTACACGTTTTTCGGTTAAGGTTACGATGCCCGTTTCGATTTACGGTTTTCGGTTACGGCTTTTATTGCCTTTTAAACGTTGCCTTTTTCTAACGATACGGGCTTCGTCACCGTTTACCTTTTCTCCTTTTTCTATTATACCATACAACTTTTTTTAACCACAATCACTCAAATCAAAATTCCCTTGTAAAATGCAAATTATTTCTTACCTTTTAAAGTCAAAATACTTGAAGCAAAAATATTAGAAATTTCATTAAGTTCTCTCAAGAACCATGCAACTTCTTCAGAGTTACATCGTTTGCTGTCCTGAAGCAATGCAAGCCATAGTTTGCTTTCGTTAGCTGACTTCAAAGATGTAGTAAAAAAATTAGTAAAGTCTTTTTTACTGCTTGCGGATTGCCCTTCAATATAATTTCCGATAATACTTGTGCCACTCCTTAACAATTGGTCGCCAATTCTTCTTGAAACGTTATCATTAGGCAACTTATCCAAGAACTCAATAAGTCTTAATGTGAAATCATACAACCTTTGTTTAAATTTTTCTTTAAACTCATTAACTTTTGATTTTTGAATTTCCATTTTTATATTTTATATTTGATACTTAATTTTTGATATTTAATTTTTAATTTTTAATTTTTAATTTTTAATTTTTAATTTTTGATATTTGATTTTATTATAGCGCCTGCCCGGATTTTTCCAGGCGGCGGATCATATCCGGCATATTCCTCGTCGGTTCCGGAGCCGTTAAGGGATCCCCGCTAAAAAGATTATTAATAAATTCCGCTGTTTTTCGCGAAGGTGTTATTTCTATCTTTTCAATAACCGTATTTGGTTCCAACAACAAAATGTTTTTCTTATCCGCGGTAACAACGTCTTTAGACTGAGACGGTTTCACGATCTTGCCGGCAAACTCGTACGCGTTTACCAAATCATTCGGGAGCTGCGCCAGCCGCGCTACGGCCTCCTCCTCGGTCTGCCCAAAACCTTTCCTGAATTCATTGAATGTCACTTCTGCGTCTTTCGTATTGCCTGCCTCCCACTGGCTTAATCCCAGGTTAAATAGCGCTATGGAAACCACATTTTCAAGACGAGGGTCTTCTTTGCCATTTTTTATAACTTCTTTAAAGTTTTCACTCGCCTTTTCATAGTTTCCCGCGCTGAAATTATCAATCCCCTGTTTCATCGGTAATATGGCCGTGCCGATTTTCGCCTGTTCTTTCAATGATTCCGCGCGTTTCGTTAACTCCGGATTATTATTGTCTACTTTCTCTTTCTCTATGCTTATGGTCGTTTCAAACGCAACCTTCGCCTCGCCGAATCTATCCTGTTTCATATAGAGCACACCTGAGTTAAAGTATCCTTCGGCAAGCTCCGGGTTATTGGCAAGGGCCTTTTTATAGTAGCCTTCCGCCGCAGACATAAATCCCTTCTGCTCTTTATCTGGCAGGCCTTGCACTTTTTCATTATAAATATTCCCCAGGTTCAGATGCGCGTCGGCAACGATTGTATTAAGCGCTTCAAGCGAATTATCATCCAATAACGCGGGCTTGATTATTTCCGCCATTGTTACCACCAAAGTAAATTTCTCTTCCGCTGTCTTGAAATCGCCTTGGCCAACACTCTCAAGCCCTTCTTTATGCGCGGCAATAAGACTAGCGCCGCCTTCGGTCAAAAGTAGATTCGTATCAAAACCTTGTTTAGAAATAGTCTCTGTTTTTAAATTTTGCCTTAATTCTTTCACATAAGCCCGGCCTGCTTCCGTAGTTTCCGCACCCAATTTTTCCAATGCATTTATAACCGATTGCTGATGTTCCGGCCGCCATTTTGCGAAACGTTCCATATCCGTGGACTGAACATCTGTTTCTTCTACTGCTTCTCCTTTGCGAGTCAAATGAGCGCCTTCATGGGCAAATGTATGCACCAAAAACGCCAATACATCTTTTTTATCAACCTGCGTAAATAAATCCTTGTCAAGAGTAATAACATTTCCGCTGATTGAAGCCGGGTTAGTTAAACCTTCTTTTACTACTATACTGAACTGCGCGGGCACTGCCCTCTCGCCCTCTGATTTAGCAAAGTTCTGCTGGAAGTATCTAAAAATAACTGTTGCTTTTGACTCATCTATGCCTAATTGCTGAGCAAGTTCGGATATAGTCGTCCCTTTTTTCCCTATATCCGCCACATTAAATTCCATTACTATTCCTCTGCCCTCAGGCGTCGTTGCTTGTCTGGTACTATCTTCTGTCCGGGTAATTGGTAAATTTAAACCGCCCTTGCCGGGTATAGAGGCTTTGGGAGCTTCAACCTTAGGCGACTCTACTTTAGGCTGTTCCTTCGTCGCTTCAGTTGCCGCCCCCAGCCCCTCGCCTGTGCCTGGGCCTTTGGAAGCCTTTACTACAAGTTTGCCTTTTTGAACAATTCCATCATTTATAAAAATCCGAGGAGTAATCATGATTATTGTACCATTGGGATCTCCTACTGCTGCATCAAGAGACATGCCATCATATGGAAAACCCCACTGCTTACCGGTAAAATCTTTGATAGTAACTCCTGCTTCTTTTAATGAATCTTTTACCATCATAATAGCAGTATTTAGCCTATCTATTGATTTACCACTACCCTCATCTCCAAAATATTGCTTACGGTTTTGCAATCTCCCCTCTAGATCCCAAACTCTGGTTACTAAATCTGCAAGCTTTTTATTCATCTTCTCATAATGTTCGCCTTTTTCTGTACTTTCCTGAAGAAGTCTAAGCGATGCCTCTATCAACTCAACCCTAGTCTCGAAAACTCCTAGTGACTGCGTTTGTTTTTCTGTTGGATTAGAGAGGGATTGCTTGATTCTTTCAAAACGATTCTTAATTCTTTCGATGCCGTCTGAAAGCGGCTTAAGATGATTATTAGCAAAATTTACCGCTTCAACAACATTGCTTTGCGTTCTTTCAATTTGACCGCGTAAGTGCTCGCCATCTTGCCCCACGTCTATTATAGCCCTTGATGCTTCTTCTAATGAATTAAGGCCTTCTGTTATTCTGCCATTTTCCAGATGATTTTGAGCAGTAGAAAAATGGTTTTGCGATTTATCAAAAGCTGCTTCTTCATTAATTTTGAGGGTTTCTGTCTTTGGTGATTCAGCCGCCTTTACCGCGCCTGTGCCCGCTCCACCAACATAAGTGCCAATGCTTGGTGTTTGGAGCTCTGCGGCCGGCAGCTGGGGCGGGGTTTCTTTAATGTTCTGTTCGGTTTTAGTTAGCTGGGCTGCTGCGGGCTTAGTAGGCTCATCTGCCGCTTGCTCATCTATTAAGTCATAGCTAATTTCAGCTGGCTCAGAAACATAAACGGGAGTTTTCACCAGCTTAACCTCGGACTGCACAGAGGCTTTGAGAGTTTCTGCCTCCAGCGATTCCTGCTGCGCAGCTTCGGCTGCCGAGTTTACTTCCTCTCCTTCGGGTTTTGCGCTTTCAGTTACTGCGGCTGGCTTAGTTGCCTGCTCTTGCTTTATTTCTTGCTTTGCCTGGGCTTTTGCAACTTGAACCAACTCTTTATGCCGGTCCAAAGAAATTCCTTTTATACCAATTAAATTATAGGCTAGGCCAACTGCCTTATCCGGAGCGTTCGGAGAAATATTTTCAGCTAACTGCTGAACAATTCCTGCCCATTCACTATCGGAAACATCTTCCCCTTGTTTTATCCGCTCACTAAACTCATTTAATTTAGCATCAGCTTCCTCTTGCGCTTCCGGACTAATCATGGAACCAATAATTATTCTTCTTGCCGCACTTACAGTCTGGGGATCTTCACCAAAAGTCGGCAACAAAATGTCTATGGCCGATAAATTTTCCCCATTACTCGCCACTGCCTTAAGAATTTTCGCCGCGATCTTTTGTTCAGGAGCCGCGTTATTGCTACTCGTTATTTTTTCGAAGGTCTGGGAAGCGGCTTCCGTTTTCCCGGCTTTCATATCCTTTGCTCCGGATTGCAGCAATCCACCAAAATACTGTTCATTCAGCCAATAAACCAGCTTTCCCACGCGTTGCGGATTTGCCGCGTTAATTTTTCCCGCCGATGCCTCTGTCCCTTTTTTAGTTCCGGTAAATGCCGCTACATATCCCCTTACCGCCGGCTCAAATCCAAATCCTACCGTTAGTTGCAGCATCGGGTTTTCTCCTGCCGAACCGACCAGTTCCCCAGCAGCCTTGGACACCATCGCATCAAAATCAGCCTCACCTTTACCGGTAAAAGCCTGCTTCAGGATATTCACGCCGGTCTGCATGGCTTTCCATTCCATCTTTTTATTTTCAGGGGCCGCGGACAGATTCGTGCTGATTACCGCTTCCGCCTTAAACAAATCGGCGTCAAGGGCATCAAGATCGCCGGCTTGTTGAAATTTAATCACCGCGTTGCTGATCATAGCGCTTGCCTTGATAATATTATCTCCGCCGGCTTTTCCCGCTGTTTCTTCCGCTTTCCCATAAGCCGTTAACGCGTTCCGTTCGTCTCCGTTAGCGCGATAGGTTTCGGCTAAAGTCTGATAAGCTTTCGCGAGCGCGTTCGGAGCAATTCCATTCTTTTCCATATCCCGGCAAACTATTTCAATTCCTTCCACATCCGGTTCCGCGGCATACTGATTGACCCGGCCTAAAAAAGCACGGGTTAAACCATCATAAGCGCTGACAACCAAATTCTGAGGAGATTGAGATTCCTTGCCTAATTCTATAACAGTTTTAAATCTCTCAATCGCAGATTCATCATCACTTTTTTCAGAAGCAATTACTCCCAGCGCCAGATAATGATTTGCCGCCTGGTCATTGAGCTTCGAATTATCAAAACCCATCAACGCGTAGGTTAATTTAATTTTGACTATTTCATTTTCAACCGCAAAAGGAATATCATTAGCGAATTTTTCCATTAAAGGAGCAAGGTCTTTATAAGAATAATTCCCCTTATCATCCTTAATCTTTTCCATAGCGTCAAACTTTTCCTGAACTGCCTGTTCGCCGAATATATAATCACGCGTTAATTTTCTTAGAGTTGCATTTAAGGCGGGATACCGCGAAAAATTTAAATTTTCAATACTGTCCGCTTCTTTTATAAGCACTTTTACTATGGTTAAGGCAATAAGTTTCGTCTCCGGCTTTATTGTATCCGTGAGGAATTTTGCCACAGCTTCCGCCTTAACCGTACGCCCCTGCTGTCCATATCTAATCTCAATATTTCCAATCACCACATCCACAATGTCATTAAGTTTAAGCCCGCCTAGTCCTTCTTCTATCATCCCGCTTATTTGCGTCAGCGCTTCATCCGCTGCCTGCTGGACATTTGCGCCGTCCTGGCCGGCTGTTGCATTTAAATACCGCTTAACATCCCCTGATTTAACTCCATGAGCATTAGCCAGGTTGCCTATAACCACATCCCAAATTTCCTTAAGTGTAAGCTCGCCTAATCCTTCCTTTTTAATCTTGTCTATTTCTTTTTGCGCTGCTTGCCCTGCCTGCCGGACATTTGCGGTGTTCTTTTTTACCATCTCAACCGCCCCATCAATGGCCTTGGTAAAAGATACGCCTTGATTATCTTCGCCATTCAATTTGTCTAATTTTACAGCGCTGGAAATAAATAACGCTGCATCTGCCGCTTTCCCGGCAAGCTCATTCGCGGCTGTATATTTTGCTTTTGCCGACTTAATATCCTCTTTCTTTTCATATACCCCTGCCAACTCATACTGCACTTTTGCCCGGATGCCGGAGTATTCCGCTGAACTAAACGAGGGAATTTGAACTTTCGCGTTTTGCTCCAATAAGAAAATAGCTCTATTCAACATCTCGCTCTTAGGATCGTTGTCCGCCACTGTCTTACAGGCCTCAGCCAACATAAACCTTAACTGCATCTTATCGGTTACGCTAACAGTATTATCCGCCAATAACCCTGCCTCTTTATATGCGCCCTTTTCTAAAATCAGCCCCGCCTTTTCAATTATCCCGGATAAGGTGTTAACTGCTTCGGTTTTCTCATTGTCGTCTTTAGCTGTCTGTATATTTTGAGTTGCGCTGCCTATGGCCGCCTGATAATGCGAGATAAGATTTGGCGCAAAACCGAACATTTTGTAGGCCAGAGATACATAATTGTCTTTTCGTTCCTTATTCTTTTCCTGCGCCGGAAAGAAATCAAAGGAAGCGGAAATTTTATCGGCTAATTTATCCATTAAAAGAGCGATATCTGAAAAGAGGAGATCCTTTCCTTTTTCTTTAATCTTATTATCTACAACTTGAATAAGCCCGGCAACTTCCGTTTCGCCTTTAACTTCGGCCAGTTTCAATGTTGCTTCTTTTAACGTACTCCACTCGCCGCTTTGATAAGCAGTTATCAGGGCAGAAGTAAGCATTTTTACTAATTCCGTCTTATCTGCCGGCTGCACGTTTCCCGTATACAAACCAGCCATAAGCACCTTTGCCTTTGCTTCAATAACCGGATCACTACTTTGCCCGGTAAGAATATTTTTTAAAATATCTTGTGCTTCGACTTTTTCGCCGTTAGCAATTTTAATTTCCGCGCGTTTTAAATTAATCCGGCCTTTATCAAGATTATATTGTTGTTTTTGTTCCGCATTGGGATTAAACGCTAATAAATCATCTAAAGTCCGCACCGCGGAATTATACGCTTTTTCAGCCCGGGCAGAATCATTTTTCGCCGCATAATACTCTCCCATGCCTTCATGCGCCTGAACCAAGTTTCCTAAGAATTCTGCCTTTCTCGCGTCCGCCGGATCTGAAATCAAGCCGGCTAATCCGGTAAAAATACCTGCTATTTGTTCGAATTCTTTCGCAACACTACCATCATCTTCTTTACCTTGATAATACTGCAATAGATTCTCATGGACAGCCGCCAATTTTTCTAAAGCCTGTATCTTAACCTCTGTTTTTCTTTCTTCAGTCAGGCCGGAATCCAACGAATCCGCGATATCAATTATCTGCTGATATTGCCCTTGTGCCGCCTGTATCGTAGTTTCATAAACGTTAGATTCCTTTATCCTGGCTTGCACCTGCTCCATCTTTTGCTTTATTTCTTCCGGAGTTCCCTTTTGCCCTTCTTCCCCAAAAACATCATTGTAAGCTTCTTCTGCAACTTTCTTCTGCTCTGCCGAGGCTTGAATTTGATAGACCTCTCCTAATAAACTGCGGGCGCTAATTTCATGTTCTGCCTTTTGCTTCTTATCGATAACTTCATTAATACTACCCAAAGCCGCTTCTAATACCGTTATTGCCGCACCATAATCTTTTTTACTATTACAATAAATTACCGCCAGCTGCTGATTGGCGAATATTTTTTGTCCAGGAGTGGCTTTCGGATCTTTTATAATTTCATTATAATCCGTTAACGCGCCAGCGAAGTCTGGCTTTTCACCAGCTAATTTATTAGAAGCGGAACCTAAATAATAGTGCGCTTTGGTGAAATTAGTGCCGGCAAGCCAGTTGATTACAGCAAGTTTATTTTCTTCACTACCGAGGCTATCAGAAAGTTTAGCCATAACTTGTAGTAAAGAAGAGATAATCTCACCATAGTTTTCGAATAAAGATAACTGTTTCACATCTCCTTCTGTCAATGTTTCGTCCTCATTTTTGCTTTTACTTAAAAGAGAAAGAATTTTTTTCTGAATCTCCGTGTCTATGGTTTGGAAATGGAGCAGGTTCTGTACGCTTAATTCATTAACCACAGCAGATAAGCCGTCAATCTTCATCAGCCCCACGAGTACTTCTTCTGCTTTTTTAATCTGCTTAGTTGAAATATCGGGGTTAAACATCGCGGCTAATTTTAATGGATTATTTTTCATCTGAACACTATCAGAAATCGAATCAACAGCTCCGATTGAACGCAAATCTCCCACACTTACCGCAAAATTATTATAATCCTGCTCTGCTTGTTTAAGATTATCCTGTGCTGTATTCAGTTTTCCATTAATTTTTCCTAAAAATAAATTAGCTGCCAATAACTTTATATTTTTAATAAATCCTTTTTTCGCTAAGCTCTTATCTTCTTTTTCTGAAGTTTCTTGCTGAAGCACAAGCAGCTTTAATTGCAATCGACTAACTTCACCCGATAAATAAGCTACTTCTCCTTTATACTTTTTGAGATCTTTGTTTAATTTATCTTTTGTTTCTACAATACTATTTATCTTCTCATGCAAATCCTTATGTTCTCCTTGATCAATTTTGCCCAATATATATTTAGCCAGAGTTAAAGGGTCATCACTGTGCTGAACACTTTTCACCTCATTCTCATCTATTTTTATGGAGCCTCCTTCGGCAAAGCCATTAAAAACTGCAATCGTATTAAGCATATTTGCTAATCTGTTCACAGAGGCCTTGGAGGTTACGTTTAAAGAAATAATATTATTATCAACCAACGACCATAAAAGCACGGCTAATTGCTTCAAAAGGTCATCATCTACAGACAAAGCTTTTCCCTGCGCCATACCATTGATTTTATCACGGGTCTCTTGCGGCTGATTTTTAAGACTATTCAATTCATCTGCAAACTTTACTCCGGACTGCGTTACATTATTACCTCGTTTAAACCCGCGTTTTTCAAAATCAGAGTTTAATTCCTCCTTAAATTCATCAGAAGCTCCCTCAATACTTCCGGCAACACTTTCCCAACTCTGTTCCTGAACACTCACCATAGTCGGCCCGCTTAAAGGAGCAACCTTACCAAGCTGGTTTTCTTTTACAAGAGCGTTCGTAGATTCTACTGATTCAGCCAAACTTCCGGCAAGGCCAATAGGAGTAACTTCTCCGGCCCTGGCTTTGTTTACACTTTGAATCGCGGAATCCACAATACTGACAAGATTAGCTCCTGCTTTCTTTAAACCCAGCTTTTCTAAGTCGTTAGACGTTATCTCAATTCCCAATTCGTTTAAATCTACTGAAAGTTTATCCACTATTGCTGCTTTCCGTTCCACACTGCTGGCCATAATTTGTCGCAATGCTGAATTTATAACCGGCACTGCCTTAACTTTCTGAGCAGAATTTAATTTTAAATTATCCGCGGCCAATTCCGCGGCCTTCTCGGCAATGATATCCGTCTCTTTGCCCTGTAAGTCAAAATTTGGCCTGCTTTCAATTAATTCATTTATTTTAGCCTTATTTTCCGCGCATAACTTCGCGAACCGGGGATCATGTTCTTTCCCCTTTTCGAAGAATTTTACAATATTATCAATTTTATACTGCAAGGATTCCAGAGGGCTTTGCGCGGTTTTCTGTAAAATTACATTAGTATCAAATGATACCGGGTTTTGAAAATCACGAATTAATTCTTCAATAACCAGGGCTTCCGGGACACTTTCCGCGGAATCGATTAAACCCTCAAGAAAGATAACCGCGTTTGACTCATAAATTTCCGCTAAGCCATTGTAAAGCATTGTTTCTGTCGCTTTTTCTCCGTTTTGCTGAAAAATCTCCACAATCTCTTGCATTGTCGGTGGCGCCCGGCCTTCAAAAGTTTTACTTATATAATTAATTGTTAAATCATTATATACCGCGGTATATTTTTCACCTGAGGTTAAATTCCTGGCCTCATCAGCTATTTCATTTCCAGCGCTATCGTTATAGACAAACTGCCATTTTCCTTCAACCCCGGCAATCGCTTTATTATCCGCTTTAGAAATGAACTGCCACTTTTTGGTTTCTTTCTGATATTCCCAGTTTCCTTCATACTTCTCACCTTTAACCGTTAACGTTGTACCAAAATGATCCACAAACAAAGTTCCCTTTTCAACTTCAGCCGCTGTCCCGTTAACAAAAAGAGCAAATTTACTTAAACCCCGGTCCCTCTTAATCAACTGCTCAGCAAAAAAGCTGGTTGTATCCTGGTTAAAGAAAGCATGCACCTTAACCTCTATCCCGCTGAGACTGGCAGCCTGCTCTATAAATTCCGCGCTCCGGCTGGCAAGACTGGTATCGGTTCCACGGCAGGCGCTTAGATTAAAGTAAAACATGACTTTCTCACCCTTTGCCCTTGCCGCTGTTATTGTTTCGCCATCTGCATTTTTTACTGCCGCCCCGCCTTGCAAGTAATTTTTTATCTGTTCGGTAGCCAAAATTATTGTTTTTCCTTGTTCATCTTTAACCGTTTCTCCGCCTTTAATAAGCACCCAGCCAACATCCTGGTCTTTGGCAATTATAGTATATCCCGCGTCTTTAAATTTTTCAGTAACCAGCCTAATTCCTCCCTGTTCATCCTCGCCGCCCCGTCCGTCCAATAAAACAAAAGTTTTCCCGGCATTCTGCGGAGAATTAAGATCGATATCCGCTAATGCATCAGCCATCGAACCTTTTACGTTCAAGGTAATATTCTTGTCTGTAAGCAGCCGGGATTCCGGAGTCTTACCATCCACAGTATGCAAAACAGTATTGGTTCCATAAAACCAGGTGGCTAATTTAGTCACCGCGGAAACAGTTCCGGAAAACCCGCTAAAATCAGCGCCAAGGTCTTTGGTCATCTTAAGCGCCCTGGCCATAGTCGTAACCCTGGATTCACCGGAAACAGTGACTTTATCCAATAACGCCCCCCATGTCTTGCCGTTAGCTTCAACTTCTTTTGCCATGGCTGAGTCGGATAAATAGTCTTTAAATACCACTTCGCTATGTCCGGCAATATAAGGATCTCCTAACTGCAGGCTGGCAGCTAACGTATTATTCGCGAACGGCTTAATCAAGCCGCTATCAGGGTCATGCCCTATATTTTCACCTTCATACATGCGTAACACTTTAACCCGGCCGGCGATAGAAGCCTTAATATTTTCAACCATTCCTATTTTTTCAAATTGTTCCTGCTTTGCCTCCTTACTTAAATTTTCAGTGTCAGCAGCATCAAAGATAATATCGCCGCTTTCAGTATCAACTCTTGCCTCTATCTGAATCCTATCTCCCCGCGCGTTCACAATACCGCCTGATTCCGATTTCAGATATTCAATCACCGATTGTTTCGCCTCTGTTGTCAACGCGGTATTCACAATCGTATATTCATGTTTATTTCCAAGATTATTAAATTTAGCCCAACTCATGGACTCAGTTTCTTTTATGGCCGCGTTTTTATGGATAACAGATACTTCCACTAAACTCCTCTGAGCTGCCAAGCGGGCTTCCGGATCTGAAATATCTCCTATTTTTACTTTATTTCCTATAGAATCAACAATCTCTATATTTCTTATCGCCTTATCAACAAAATTAATAGAATTTTTCTCAATGTCAAATAAATTTCGAGGATTAACTCCCTGCTGAAAACGATTTTTACTAAATACCGTATCTACCTCATCACAAATTATCTTACTGCCCGCGAATATGTTTACAAACGACTCCGCGAGGACTTTATTTTTGTCATTGTGCTTATTTGACTGCTGTGTGTTCAGGGCAAAAAATCCCAGGGTATCAGCTTCCATATAAATAACATCTGCCTGTTCAAATCTCTCTGCCAGATTTTTATCTCCTTTTTCTAACGCATGCAATTCATTACTCGTAAATCCCTCGGTCTTAATATCAATATCACTATTCTTAAAGAATTTTATTCTGGATGAATCCTTCACCGCATCATTATAAAGGTTTCTACTATGCAGCACAAAAATCACTTTTTGCCCGGTGCACTCTTTAAGCACTGCCGCCGCGAAAGTAAATAATGCCGCTGTTTTTCCCGTCCCCGAAGGAATTTCCCAGATTGTATTTTTATCAAAAGCTAAATGCAGCGCCTTATCCAGCTGGTTAACATCATTACGTACTCCCAGTTCAAAACCCAGGTCAGCAGCAAGCGCTTTCGCGATTTCATTTATCTTTTTTGCTCTTTGCTTTTGTTTTTCATTTCCTACTGTATCATCAACTCTATAAACCGTTTTTTCCTTTTTTGTCTGTTC
>JAHIOQ010000092.1 GCA_018895275.1 Candidatus Omnitrophota bacterium | reverse complement strand
TTTTTAGAATATCTTCGATAATATTTTGTTTCGAATCTACCAGCTCTTCCGCCATTCTCATAGCTTTTGCTGCCGCTACATTGCTTATTCCCATTTCTCTTCCCAGTTCAGCTAAGCTTTTCCCTAAATATATATGCCCCATATACACAAATATCTTTCTTACCTCACTTGTCCTTCGCGTTCTGCTTCTTAATATCTCTTTCTCTTTTATCCCATATTTTTTACTTAGCTTCTCCAATATCTCTTCTATTCCGCCAACTTTTACGTCCTCCCTACTCTTTTCTTCAAGCTCCCCTAATACTTCTTCAACAAATTCTCCGCTGCCTAATATCCGCTCGTCAAACATCTCTCTGATCCCGGCTCTTCGCCCTTGCAAAACACTTTCCAGCCCTCCACCGCTGCGAATCAATCCTCCACCTTCATAATTCGTTTTTTCTCCTATACCTTCTTTTATAAATTCCGTGTACCTTTTTTTCGCTTCTCTTTCTTTTTCTCCAAAATATCTCAGCACTTCTTCTTTACTGAGAATACCGCCGTCTTTGCTTTTCCCTACCACCTCCCTGTGTCCAGTCCATTTATAATCGTCTAATTTTTCCAGAGATATACTCCCCGCTTTAACCGGATTTAAATGAATATATCTTATTAACGGCAGCAAATACTCATCTTTTTCGCATAATATCGATTTGTATCTGTTCTGAAATAAATGTCCCGTCCGATTATTGACCCTATTGTAATATATCGCATATCCGGTCAAAACCCTCCTCATGAATTCCGATAATCGCGTCTTTCCGGTCTGCAACAAAAGGTGAAAATGATTATCCATGACGCACCATGCATAGCACTGCATACTGCTCTTCTTTATCTGCATCTGTACTCGTTCCAGGAATGCCGCCTTCTCCCTTTCTGCCTCAAATATCTTTTTTCTTTCTATTCCTCTTCCGATCACATGATGCAATGCTCCCGGATAATCTATTCTCGCTTGTCGTGGCATGGTCTTATTTTATCAATCCTTTTTCTCTTTTTCAACTATAAAGTTAATAAAGTTAACTACGTCCCCTATATTAGTCTTGTTGTAATTGTCTGAATATATTGCCTATCCACACCGGGGCAGAACGCAAATTTTTCATAAGCTGTTGTTTATCCTCGACAGATAACCTTTTATCAAGCATGTTGATAATATGATCGTCCACATTATCCTGCCCCATATAACGCAGAGCCTGAATAACCAAGCCGCTTATACGTCCTGCCGTTGCCATATTTTTGGGAGTTGTTCTTTTTAGCACGATCTGTTGTTTATTAACCTGTACCGTGCGATTAAAACCATCTGTCAGAAAAACGATCTTTGCCGGTACCTGCTCTGTTAATCCCAAAAGATTAGCGGCATACGCTCCTGAAGGCTGAATCTTTAAGCTATCCCTTCCGGCCAGAGCTTGGGCTATTCGCTCATAGTTCGGCGGAAGATTTCCCAGCGTTGGGTGTTTCTCCGGGTAATCGTATAGCCCATGTGCCAACCGTCGTATAGAACCAGTCTTCACTAACCGCACTAAGGATTGAGCTACTGCAGTTCGGCTACCCAAATCAAGAAAGTGGTTAGCAGTGAACACCCACCCCCTATTTTTACTGCAAATTCTGCTAAATACCTTATTTTCAATGCTTTGAGACATATTATACACCTCTCTTTTGTCACAAAAAGTATATATTTTTTGTGACAAGATGTCAAGACATTTTTCTAGTTCAGAATTTATTTGCGTAATGAAGCTTTAGAAAAAATATAATCCGGTATTTCTATATTAAATTCAATACTATCAACAATAAATTCTGTCCCATCGCCTGATGATAATGCGTCTTTGAACACCGCTCTTTTAGGATACCACCGCTCTTCAACCTGAAAAACTTCCTCGATTGTGTATACTTTTAAAAGTTTTCCGCTCTTAGCAAAGCGTTCCTCTTTCAACGGGAGGAAACGCTCTTTATCAACCCACATTTTTCTTGAATGATATGACAATCCTTCTTCCTTAGCGGTTAGCTCAAGAACATAACAGTTCCGGTCAATAATCTTTTCTTCCCCGATAATCTCAACGTTATATATATTGCTCAACTTAGGATCTTCCATGTAATCTTCATAGGAGATATCCGAGCCCATCATTGAACGCCTAAGCATATGGCCAGCAATCTTAATGGTGCGGTCTGTCTCGGGGGAATATATCCACAGCTCATTACCTAGCTTGAGCATTTTTGTGCCTTTCTCACGAGGGGGTGAAAGATATTCAGTAAAAGATTTTTCTGTCCCCTGAACCCAGGACTCCGCCTGCATCGTACGAGTACCTCTTCTGCCCTTTATAATCATCGTGCTTATAGCCTTATAATTCTCGGCTGTAAGATTATCATCAACTTTCTCAAGAATCCCGACACCTGTCAGCTCCTGGGCCTGAACAGATCCACAACACATTACCAATAACAATACAATCATTAAATTTTTCATGTCTCCAGCTCCTTAAATAGTTGAGCAGTTTGTCTCTTATAAATTCCGATACCGGCGAACATCGTGCCTATTACCGAAGCAAATACTCCCGGGAAAAATCCTATGATATAACTGACCGGCGTTACCTGCGCCCGCATAACATTGGACAACATCATGCTCGAGCGAGGCATTATACTGCTTAAATCCACTCCCACATATTGAAAGTAAAATGAAATTCCCAGCCCAAGAAGGGTGCCCAGCACAGACCCCGCTATCCCTATCATTGATGATTCTAATATCATCCAGCGATATAAATTTCCCTTTGGCTCACCGATAGCAAGACGCACGCCTATCTCGCCGTATCGCCGAAGGCCGTTCATCAGCCCTGAATTCCAAAGCACAATTGACATTACCAAAACAAAAATACTGACGATAATAGTTCCCATGGATCCGGCATACATCAGATATTCATCCATGCCATTCTGCTGTCCAAGTGTTAGCATTATGGGGGAGAATTCATCATTTGTTTTTGTAAACCTTTTGTTGAACCCATCCGCCACATTGATCATACGCTTATCGTCATAAAGCATATCCTTTGAATAGCCTACGATTTCACTGGCGCCCTCAGGCATATCAAGCGCAAACTGCATGTCCCCGATGTCCGCGATGATCGTTCCCCGATCCAAGGCGACCATGCCGAAATAAACCGTTCCGGAGACCTTAAAATTATGTATCGCCATCGCCCCATACATGGTCGAGCCAATAAGCGTCACTGTCCCGCCGATATCGATATTCATTTTTTTTGCCAGCTCATCGCTTATCAATATTTCATTCTTTTGATCCGGATAATGCCCCCTCACTATGGATTTCTCGATATTAAAAAGTTTTTTTTCCGGTGAATCGCTGTTAAAAAGGTCTATCCCTAAGCCAAAAGCGAGGCCCTGCGCCTTTGTTTCACCGTTTTCATCCGGAACATCAAGAAGTCCCCCAAAGCGAATCCTCGGGGTCCAGATCATCTCTTTTTCATTCTTCCTTAACCAATCAAGTAGAACGGATGATCCGATAATAGATAAATCGTTCGGCGTCTGGTCGGCAAGCTCCCGATACGCTTGGGTCATAATCTTAACGTGGCCAGTATCAAATTTAGCGGTTGAACTTATCAGATCGTCCATAACTCCCTGCATAAAAGAATAAAAGAAAACAGTGAGAAAGGCGCCGGCACTGACCATCAATATCGGAAATAAACTTCGGGAACGGTCCCTGATCAACCCTTTTAAAATAAATTTAATCATGCTAATTTTCCTTTCAAGGCCTCAGTCGGCTTTAACTTTGCTATTTCACGGGTTGGCAGAAAACTGACAATGGTAACAATAACCATAACCAATGCGGCCGTCCCGAAAACAAGACCAGCGGTATAAACAGGGTAGATTCTGTCTGCCAGCGCAAACCCATATTCATTGGTCACCTGCGGAAGAGGCATCCCTTTTAATGAAAATAAATATAAAAGAGGCGTGCCGATAACTGCGGATACGACCAACGCAAGAACGCCGTGAAAGACTCCTTCTATAGTAAAAAGAGAAATTACCTGAGTTCTTGTCATTCCTAACGCTATTAACGTACCGATTTCTTTTCTCCTCCTGAAAATAGAGAGTATCTGCGTATCAAAGACTGCCAGCATGCCTAAAAATAATAAAATGACATACATGATTTTGGCAGAAACACTGTCTGCCTTAACCATTTCCGTGAGGTCCCTTATCAAAAATTTTTGATCTTTAAAAGGCCAGCCGGAATAGCTTTCATATTTTGATACATCCTGACTTATGGTAACAATGGTAGCCTCATCCGGCATAACGGTCATTTCCCGCAACCTGTCAAGCGGCACCCAAAGGACGCCGCTGTCGATTGTCTGAACCTGCGTTTTCATAATGTGAACGATTTTCCCTTCAACCGCATCAAATGTCCCATTCGTATCTCTCCAGCGAACAATCAGGGAATCGCCAACATGAAGATTCTTGGCTTTCGCCATCTTCGTCCCTATCAAAACAGGCAACTCCTCTTTATTGTTATCGAGGAAACTCAACGGTATGGTCACAATTGTTTGGGCCGGATCTATTCCTCTAAGCTGTGCCGTCTGCATTCTTCCTGCCGGATAAATAGTAGCTTGCCGAATTAGAATAGGGGTCGCTTTTTTTTGATTGATGAGTTCTTCCAGACTAACGGGTATCTTCCCATGGCTGTCTTCAAGTGTTAATGCGTCATACGGATCATAATTTTTATGCCAATACTGGCCTCCGGCAACCTCTTCATCGATCATCGCCCTGGAACTATCCTTAAGCATTCCGACATAAAGGCCTTGATATCCCACAATAAATATAAATGTTAGAGAAAGAACAGCCACGTTCAGCCATGTTCTAAGTCCGGCTTCTTTAAGATTAAGGTATGCTAATTTTACTCCTAACACGTTACTGTGCTCCTTTACCGATGATTTCATCTTTGGTCACCTTGCCGTCGACTAAATGGACTTTACGCCGAAGATATTTCATAACTTTTTCGTCATGAGTGGCAAAAATAAATGTGGTCTCAAGTTCTTTGTTGAGCTTCACCATCATCTCTAAAATATTATAGGAATTCTCACTATCAAGGTTGGCTGTCGGCTCATCCGCTAAAACCAACTCCGGCCTTTTTACGATAGCCCTTGCCACAGCTACACGCTGACATTGCCCTCCGGAAAGCTGTGCTGGTTTTGACTTGATTTTATCCATCAAACCAACCCATTCCAGAGCATCAAGAACTTTTTTCTTTCTATCTTCTTTTGGTATTTTTAATAACAATAAAGGAAATTCAACATTCTCATAGACACTGTATACAGGAAGAAGATTGTATGTTTGAAAAATAAAGCCTATGTGATGATTTCTCAAGCCCGCCGCTTTTTTTTGCGACAGGGTTTCAACGTGCTCATTCAGAACAACTGTACTTCCTTCTGATGGGGCGTCAAGCGCGCCGATGACATTAAGAAGGGTTGTTTTACCCGACCCGCTCGGACCAACAAACCCACAGAATTCCCCTTTTCCAAACTCGAGATCAATATGATCCAGAGCCGTGAATTTCTGGCCGCCCATCGGATACCGTTTTACCAATCCTTTTATTTTAACGATCGCCATTTTCCCGCCTCCTTCGATATGTTTCTTTAATAATTAAATGCGATTGTGCATAATATGCCCGTCCCGGAATAAACACTTCCCACAGCGCTGCTGTTATAAAAACCGGTCGCATTGATAAACCAGTTGTCATAAGCGCGCTGCCAACTTACATTGGGATAAAAACGGTCCTGTTGCCAGTCATAATATCCGATCAGTGTGACCGTATCGAGAACGCCCGAGCTAAAATCCGCTGAAATTGCCGATGTCATATCCTCGCTGTCTGTTTTAAACATCTTGCTTCCGGAAGATTTTATAAAATGCTCTCCCAAAACGTGCACCCCGGGGCCGATATCAAAAGTATAATCCGCTCCAACCGTAAGATATTTTGTCAAAATTGATTCATGAGAATTCTTTTTTATATCACTGACAACCGCTTCAAACCACAACCCGATGCCTAAATCAAAACTGCCGTCGATGGCATAACGATTTTCTAATCCACCTGATATCTCCCCCGATTCGTTTTTGCTCCACCAATCCCTGTCGATACGCCTATTGTGATATGTAAATGCCATTTCGCCTTTAGAAACGGGGAATTGATATCTGCCGCCGAATTCAGGACTGTCTTTATCTGACTTGAGAGTTTCCAAGCCTTTTAGTCCGTCATTTTCAAACAGGCCCCAAATCCATATATTGGAATTATTTTGAAAATAATACCGGCCAAGCAGGGCATAAACACCGGAGGTAAGTTCCAATGGGTCACGCGCGTCAAGCTGATCAAACCATTGCAAAGAGCGCAGTATTTGGGCAGGGCCGAAATTTATTCTCTGAAGACCGACGCGCGCTTCAAACCGGTCTCCCGATAGACGCGCCCATGAACGATACATCTTTGCTTCAGCTCTATCTTCCAATTCCTTTATAGAATCAAAAGTGGTAAAAGAATACAAATTCAGTGAAACCTCGGCGTCTATTATCAGTTTTTCATTCAACTTCTTTGAAGCGCTTATTTCAGGAATATATCTGATCCCGGATTGACCATCAACATTATCATTGTATCCACCCCAAAACGAAACCTGCCCTTTATGCTCAAATGAATCGGCATGGCTATAAGCTGTGTACAACAGAAAAAAAGCACCAAAGGATAGGGCTATTAACGTACATCTCAATTGTTTCTTCCAATCAGCTAAACTATGCCTTCTTTCCATTTCAATAATAATATTTAGCCTTCTGTTCTGCATTCAGGGAAATATTATAAAACACGTACTATCTTTACCAGGGTAAGTCCTCTTGAGTTCAGTCTAATTTGATTAAAGCCTCCCGAGTTTCCAAAATAAGAACCGGACAGAAATAACTTGGGTGTTTTGGAGCAAAACAACAAGAAGCAAAATTCCCAAGACAACTAAAGCAATATTTTTTGGTTTCATATTTAGCTCCATCAATAATTACCTTCTAGATAAGCTGCAAATTAATGAAATCCCAGTTAATCAAATTTTTCATATATGCGTCAAGGTAGTCACCCCTTTTATTCTGGTAATCTAAGTAATAGGCGTGTTCCCAGACGTCAACGGTCAATAACGGTTTAAAACCATGCGCTATTGGCGTATCCGCATTTGAGGTTTTCGCTATCTCTAATTTTTTGCCTTTAAGCACAAGCCATACCCAGCCGCTTCCGAATTGACTGATACCGGCAGCCTTAAACTCTTCAACAAATTTATTATATCCCCCCAGATCACTTTTAAGCTTGTCTAATATAGCACCGGTTGGAATACCTCCGCCCTTAGGCTTCATACACTGCCAATAAAATGAATGGTTCCATACCTGCGCCGCATTATTAAATATTGCTGATTGCGACTCGTTTTTCGAGGTCTTTTTAATGATATTCTCAAGCGTTTCTTCAGCTAACGGCGTTCCTTTGACCAAACCATTCAATTTTTCCACATATCCGGCATGATGTTTTCCGTGGTGAAATTCAAAAGTTTTTGCGCTGATATACGGTTCTAAGGCCGCTTTAGCGTACGGTAATTCCGGTAATTTGATAAGCATATGCCCCCCTTTTTTTGTTACTGTTTTATAAAATCAAAATAAATCGCGAGAAGCAACGCGATGGCGGATACCGCGAAAATAAAGAAATAGTTTATCCTCTCTTTCTCTGATTTCAGGTTACAGAGTATTTCGGCGATCAGATTGTATTCTTCCCCGGAAAGAGGTTCTTTATTTTGTGTCTTCTCTATGAGATTTTCTTTTTCTATAATCCGTGACAAGGTGCGATTTGTGTTAAATTTGTAAATAAAAAACAACAAAAAACCGCCCACACCAATATACCAGGCAATTCTCCCATAGACAGGTTTAATGTCCATCAAAACCGTAACAACACGGATTGCCACGGTCGCGATAAGGCCAATAATAAAAAATACCCAAGAAATAAAAGAATCTCCGCAGTTCTTCCGCTGGGAACAATTTAAACATATTTTATCTTTCATACGATACCTTCTTTCTCTGCTTAATTCGATCCCACCAACGCCTCATGCTGTGTCTATAGGGCCAACACCTTATCCAACCTTCTACCGTTTACTAACAATTCTTTTTGTTTTCGCGTTAGAGCTTTTATAGTTCGTTCTGTTCTCAATGCTGATTTTAGTTCCCTATACTCCTTCACCCACACCACCCTCACCGGCCCTCTGCCCCGCGTATACTTCGCGCCCCGTTTCCCCGCGTTGTGCTCTTTAATCCGCTTTCCCAAATCATTCGTATACCCGGCATAATAAGTCCCGTCCGAACATTCCAAAATATATACGACAGATATCTTCTTTTCAGCCACGACCGTTCATCCCCAGAAACACCCGTTCGGGTCCTGCTTGACTTCTTCAAGCGCCGCATCCAACGTATCATATTGCTCATACAAATGCCACTTCAAATCCGCCCGCTTCCAATATGACTTCCATTTGTTGGTCTTTTTCACATTAGTAAATACGCTCCTCTTTGCTTAAAATATTTTTAATTTGGTTTTTTCTTTTATAAGAGAACCTCTTATCTTTAAGCATTTTAACCAATGGCTCTCTTATTAATTCAAAAGGGCCTTTGCTCATATAATCAAAATCATTATTATCTGCTGGATGAAAATAATTACAATTAAAGCAAATTTTTGCCAAGTCTTCTTTGGTCATTATTTTTCGTCCCGTTTTTATGAAATCTGCATTTTGACGAATGCAAAGGGAAAAATCTTTTATTATTTTATTATGTTCTTTAGAAACTATACTTATCTTTCACTTTTCTAGAATAATTTTGGAGGTTGCAAAGCTTTATTTTCTTCTTTTTTCCCGCGAACTTCCTTTATTCTATCTTCAATCGAAACAATTTTGTCCGGGCACGTCTTATTAAATCTGTCTTCATAACATTCTTCAATAAATTGCGGCAAAGGAAGCTTCCATGGTTCCTGCTTATGATTAGCAAGTCCTCCGAACTTTTTAGGATTCATGCCCAATTCTCGGGCCATTTGTATTTGCGCATGGGAAAGATGATATTTCTTTCGGACATCAATCCAAATCTTAAACTTCTCCGGAATTTTAGATTTTTTTGCCATACTTAGTATCCATATATTCTTCCATTTGTTTAATCACGGCCGTACCATCGATTTTTTCAAAAGGA
>JAHIOQ010000091.1 GCA_018895275.1 Candidatus Omnitrophota bacterium | reverse complement strand
TTCCTTAACTTGACTAACCCCGCTGAATCAGTAGTCACAAAACCCCGGAAAGAGGCTTCGAGAGAATTCAAGTATTCTTTGTTAGTATCGGAACGAGCCTGCGCAGCCTTCACGTTACTAAACTGTTTTTTATCACCTAAGATTAAAACTTTCTTAGCTCTTAAAAGAGCGGGGAAAGCTTGGGCGATGCTAACTTGAGATGCCTCATCAATAATCACCAAATCGAAAATTTCTGGGCCAAGCGGAATATACTCAGCATAGTCCCGAATTCCAGCTAAAATACATGGAAACGCCTCTTTCAATTTCGCAAACTCATTCTTAGGGAATTTTTGTTTGCTTTTAATAATATCTCTTAGCGTTTTTGCGTCAGCTTTATTGTTTTCATAAAAATTGATCAATCGTTTATCCATCAAATACGTCATCTGAGTTGTTACCAACTCCTCAATTTGCTTCTTTTGTAATGGATAATTTATTCTTATTAGACCCCCAAAAGCCTTAGATAATTCTTGTCTAAGATGAATAAAACTAATGAGTCTCTCAAAATCAGAGGTTGGCATTTTCGCTAACGCATTTTCACAAAACGAATCCAATGACAAAGAGCTTATATTTGTTGCGTTTAAAGTTTTGGGATATTTTTTAAAATTCTCAATCAAATAGTTTAAATCATCATTAATTTCCATTAGCTGTTTAATTACATTGTCCCCATCGTCCGAAGTTAGGAGTCTGAAGAAAACGTTCACACAATCTACCCTGGATATCCCCGCAAAAAGGATCTCATTTTTAAAGCTGCAAATTAGATTAAAAATATCATAAATATCCCCTAGCTTGTTTAAGTGCTTGTGGGGATCTTTAAATTTAGAATTCGGCAATTTCCTGTTAAATTCATCGTCCAATCTTCTTAGCTGTTCAGATTTAAATAGATAACCAAATATCCCGGTCCGTAAGCCCTTACATTGAGTTATAAAGCCCTCAAGAACTTTTAAATCTGCTTCTCGAAAATCTATGAAATATTTTAATTGGTCTAGTTTCTGCGAGAATTTTTCTTTTAGGACAAGCTGTTTCTTATTCAATATTACAAGATCACGAAGAAAAGAGGATAGCGCCGAGATATCTTTGAAATCTCTGTGTGACAGATTGAATAAACTTAATAGAATATTCGCCCCATCTTTAGGAACAAGGATTGAATTCTCTATAGAAAGAAAAATCCTTCGAAACTCCTCTAATTCTATCGCGGAATCGGACAGATCAATGATTTCCTCGACCTCTATAGGAAATCCATTAATATCATAATAGGATTCAAGATCTAAGAGTTCATGGATTCTGTTTATATCAATCTCACCATATTTTAAACCCTCAGCCTCCAAATCCTCTTTCAGTGTGTTTGTTAGCTTCCCAATATTTTCTTCCAGATCTTTGTAGTCCTTCTTCACTGCCCGAGAATGGACTTTAATGTTTTCTATAGCTGCTGTAGAAAGAATCTGACTATAAGTACTTCCAGTCTTTCCGAGTCGTAATAGGGGATTTTGGAAATTCTT
This sequence comes from Candidatus Omnitrophota bacterium, assembly GCA_018895275.1. Lineage (GTDB taxonomy): Bacteria > Omnitrophota > Gorgyraeia > B26-G9 > B26-G9 > JAHIOQ01. The sequence continues at coordinate 8,938 of JAHIOQ010000091.1, read as the reverse complement.
ATCATGTCTAACCTTATTCATCGTTTCTGTAATTTTATCTTCAACAACATCCAAAGCTTCTTTCTTATCAGACAAAACGAGCGTCGAATGGTTCCGTAAAATCGCATCGCATACAATAGCAGTTATAGTATGACTCTTACCTGTCCCTGGCGGCCCTTCAACAGTAATATACTTACATCCATCTTTTCTTATTGCCGATAGGATTTGTCTTTGCTCACTATTAAGCGGTATGGGGCTTGCGAAAACCAGTTTATCGCTTGTCCCTGAATTATCCCACTCATCTTCAACAACAGGGTTGAATGGCTGCGGATTCTTATGAATAAAATCATCAATAAGTCTATTAAATTCAGCAGCTAATTTGTTGTCCCCAATAGATAAAAGCTTTAGGATTTCTTCATAATCATTGATAAGCGCCTCATCAGATTTATCGAATAGGTTAATATAACAAGTATTCGATATCCGTACTAATTGACTCTTTGCAGTCTGCAATTGTGGATTCGATAGATCCAAGCTGGAATCAAGCTCAAAGAAATTAACAATTTCAGACAAGATGCTACCAATAATAATTCTAAAATCATCAGCGTGCTGTGCGAGATAAATAATTCTTTCAGTTGCAATCTTAAGATTCCCCTTCTTCACCTTCTGCTGGTTATACTCTTGGGTGATAAAATCCAAGGCTTTTTTATTGATATACACCTGAGCATCAAAATCAATACTCAGCGAGTCATTATTTCTTATTAAGCTAAATGGAATGTAGAAGACGGGGAACTTTACTCGATTGAACGTAATGTCAAAGAAATAGAGATAAAAATCTTGCTTATCGAGAATATTCTTATTTCTTTCCATCTCAAATATTTCCGTAAAGATATCTGCGACTTTAAAGCTTTCAAAGAATGTATCGATATTGCTTTTAACTTCACCGAGAGAAAAAACACTTTTGAGCTCTTTAGAAACATTTACTCGTTCATCCACAATTAGCTTCTTAATAAGTTCTGATAATTTATTCTCCATCAGCCTTACTAAAACGTTAGTCAGTTCTTCCTCCATCAAATAAATACTGTTTTCATCTCCTAATCCTAGATTCTCTAATGATTTCTCAATACTCTGGATCAAGGGCAAAACAATCTTATCTTTAATAATTTGCACTGCCGACACTATCGAAGCATTCAAGGCCTGATCATATTCTTTCTTGTAATAGGTCGATGCTTCTAAGACTTTTTCATCCAAAGCATCCGTAATCTCTAAAATCTGTTTTGCAGAGATTTTTTCAACCTGAAGCTTGATTAAATCTAAGAGATTTTTAGGGATGCTCGTTCTATGAACACCCTTTTCGATTGAAATTGCAACATTCTTGTCAAAATTATGGTTTATTAAATTATTAATTACTCTATAAAACGTAAGGTATTTATTGAGATTTACCCCAAGAAGCAGGTTGTCTTCATTTCGAAGTTTGATACTGCGTCTCGGATTTTTTCTCTTATGAAAGTCCGTCTCCAAGAAGTCCATAAAATACTTAGCAACTTCTTTTATGAATGCGAGACCTTTGTCTTTCGTATTAGTATTTTCCATATAATTATTTAATGTTCGTTCTTCCTTGTATAAACTTCTTCAACTCATCAGAATCAACGCGCCACTTCCACATCTTCACAGCCTTGAGCTGTTTTTAGAGCAGGTCAAAAATTATAAGGTTCTATCACTCTTTATTTTTCTATATAATAACACATCATCCAAAGTTTACACAATTTTATCTTATCTCTCCATCTCTCCTTGAAATCTTAAATTTTTCAGCCGATAAACATTTATCCATAGGTTATTGTATAATTTTCAACTGGTCTAAAATTGCTTGTAGAAAGCTATTTTTTAATCCCCTCGAAACCAAGCGCTATTTTTTCTTTGATTTAGAAAAACAGACGGAGGCATGGATGCCGCAGCGCCGCTGAGGCAGCCTGCCCGCCAAGCTTTGTGGAGGGGATGAGCGAATCGGCGGCGAGTCCGAGTTAACCCGAATATTTCATAGTATAATCTACTACGGACACAAATTGCCGCTCATCGTTGCGCTCCCTCATCTTCCTCGACGTACCGCAAGTACGCCTGCGGAAGATTCAGTCGTGCGCCTTGTATCTGTACGACACTTTGCGCCCTCGCTACGACGATACCATGAAATATCCGGGGAACGGGCGAGTCAGTTTTACTAAATCATTAAGAAAAAAAGCGCTGTTTCGTGGGGTCGTTTTTCTCCCGCTTCTGCGGGACAGGTTCGCTTCGTTTCTTTTGTCGACACACCCTTAGAAATTGCTTTGCAATTTCAAGGACTCAGTCCCGGAAATCCTTCAGATTTCACGGGGAAAGAAATGAAGGCCTGGGGTCGAAGGGGCTGGCCTGTACTCGCGTTTTGATTTTCAACGAAAATCATGCGGGTGCAAAGCCCCTTATTAAAACCAAATTTCAAAATTTTTAATCAAATTTTAAACATGTATTTATTAACGGGCGGCCACGGGGAGCCGCCCCTACAGGTTCTTTGATTATAATGATTGTATGAATATAATTGGCCATGATTATATATTGTCACCGTTTAACGATAAAAACCCGTCTTACGTTTTTCGGTTACGTCCTTACGTCATCACGTCCCACATCCCAACGAGCAAAGCGAGTGATCGTCCGTCCCTCGTTCTTCGCGTCTCTCATCTTCCCCTACTGCCTACTGCTTAGCGCTTACTGGCTGCAGCGGTGTTTTAAATCCCCTCGAAACCAAGCGCTATCCGCCACAGGGCACGGCGAGACAAGTTTTTTCTTTGATTTCGCCTGATTACAGGCATACCCTGACAGCAGAGATAAATTGTGACAAAATTTATCTCATCAGCCCTTCGGGTGAATATTTCATGTTGTACATGAAATATTCAGGTTAGGAAAATAGACGGAGGTCCGCCAAGATTAATTATGTTTGTAATTTCACGCATTAGCCTTTGCGTTCTTTGCCGCTTTGCGCGATTATTTTGTTATTTTTTATGAGTCGAATTGAAAGAATTGATATAACACATTGAAGAAACTGAGGAAATAAAAAAGCACCGATTACCATTTAAAAACCTACTATTACAAATAATCACACAAAAATACAGACCTGCCTGCAGACAGGGACACGGAGAATGATAGAAAATGGAATTGGAATAATTATGACGAATAGTCCGGTAGAATTTTTAAGGCTCTTTCTCATTTAGGGTGATAAAAATCGCATAATCCTTTGGTATGTAAGCAGCAGAAAGAAAACTACCTCAAAAACAAAAACCGGCGATAATCTTGATTTTGCAAGAAACTTCGCGCACCAACAAAGTTGGTGCACTCAGAACCCTTCCTTACGAAGTTTCAGTGGTTAGGAAAGTTTTATACTTTCCTATACCATAAAAAGTTCTATGAGCGCGCCGAAAAAAATACGTCTCTCACAAAGGACACAAAGTCCACAAAGAAACATGATTGTTAACAATATGGTTCTTGTGGAGTTAAAATCTATTAAACAAAAAGAGTTATCAATGGAAAAATTTAATTTCTCTGTGTGCTTGGTGAACTTTGTGAGAGAAATAAAATATATCAACATTGTGGATTATTAAACCCAAGATTATCACCTTAAGTAAGAATGACCCGGAAAAAATCAATGCCCCCGCGCTGCCTTAATAAAATCTTTAAATAAAGGATGAACCCTATCCGGTTTGGATTTAAATTCCGGGTGAAACTGACAGGCAACGAACCAGGGATGATTTTTAAGCTCAATGATTTCCACAAGCTTGCGCTGCGGATTAATTCCGGAAAATACCATGCCCTTCTTTCCCAGCATATCCCGGAATTTATTGTTGAATTCATAACGGTGGCGGTGCCGTTCGGAGATTGTGTCTTTTTTATACGCCGCATACGCTTTTGTCCCCTTCTTTATGCGGCATTCGTACGCGCCCAAACGCATTGTCGCCCCTTTTATCTTTATTTTGCGCTGCTCTTCCAGAAGGCTGATAACCGGAAATTTCACGCTGCGGTGAAACTCCGTGGAATCCGCGTTTTTCAGCCCGCAGACATTGCGCGCGAATTCGACAACCGCGGTCTGCATGCCTAAGCATATGCCGAAATAGGGGATATTTTGTTCACGCGCAAACCGCGCCGCGCTGATTTTTCCTTCGATGCCGCGGTCGCCGAAGCCTCCGGGAATAAGTATGCCGCCTGCGCCTTTAAGATATTTTTCCGGGCCGTTCTTTTCGATATCTTCGGAATCCACTTTCCTGATCGCCAGTTTTACGTTATTGTTCATCGCCCCGTGCTGAAGCGCTTCGTATATGGATTTGTAGGCGTCCTGTAAAACAATGTATTTACCGACAACGGCAACCTCGACTTCCCGCGAAGCAGATTTCAAAGGCTCCAGTACCGTTTTCTTCCATTCCGTAAGGTCGCTCTTGCCGCCCTTTAATTTAAGCAATCTTACGATAAGGCTGTCCAGCCCCTGTTCGCTCAGATTAGCCGGGACCTCATAAATACTTTGCACATCAATCGCCTGGATAACCGCGTCGGGATGTACATTGCAAAAAAGGGCGATCTTCTCTCTGGCGTCTTTAGTTAATGTCTTCTGCGTACGGCAAAGCATGATATCGGGCATGATGCCGATTTCCCGCAAAGTCCCCACGCTATGCTGCGTCGGCTTTGTCTTTATTTCGCCCGCGGATTGTATGTACGGAACCAGGGTGACATGCACGTTAATCGCGCGGCCTTCCATTTCCAGCTTAAGCTGGCGTATCGCTTCTAAGAACGGCAAACTCTCGATATCTCCGACCGTACCGCCGATCTCCACGATAACCACGTCAACTTTTTTAGCATGTGAAACCCTTTTTATGGAGTTCTTTATCTCATCGGTAATATGCGGGATTATCTGCACGGTTTTGCCGAGATAATCGCCTCTTCTTTCCTTGCTGATCACCGAATAATATATCTTGCCCGTAGTGATATTATTATCCCGCGTAAGCACCGCCTTCGTAAATCGTTCATAATGTCCGAGGTCCAAATCCGTCTCCGCGCCGTCATCGGTCACATAAACCTCTCCGTGCTGAAAAGGGTTCATCGTCCCGGGGTCAACATTTATATACGGGTCACATTTGATTAAAGCGACCTTCAGCCCGCGCGTTTCAAGCAGCTTTCCGATCGAAGCGGACGCAATCCCCTTACCCAGGCTTGAAACAACTCCTCCGGTCACGAATATGTATCTGGTCATATCAGCCTCATTTTTTTTCCAGCATTTTCTTGGTTATTTTTAAGATATTCCTGTATCGGAGTTACGGAAAAATCGCTTTTTAAAACCGATTCAATGCCGTTAACCGCGGCCTGCGCGCCCTGAATGGTTGTGATACAAGGAATTCCGTTCATAACCGCTAAGCTTCTTATTGGCTTCATGTCTGACTGGCCGGTTCTCCCGGAAGGAGTATTAATAATAAGTTTAATTTCGCCCTTCTTTATCATTTCTAAAATTTCAGTATTGCCTTCGGCAATCTTACCGACCAGCGCAGCTTTAATATCATTAGACTTAAAAACTTTATGCGTACCTTTGGTGGCAATAAGCTCAAAACCCATATCAAAAAGTTTTTTCGCGACAAAAACAATACTGCGTTTGTCGTCATTTTTGACACTGATAAATATCTTTCCCTGCTTCGCAAGCACGGTCCCGGCAGCCAGTTGCGACTTATAAAACGCGACACCAAAATTCGTATCAATGCCCATTACTTCTCCGGTGGATTTCATTTCCGGGCCTAAAATAATATCTACCCCGGAAAACCGGGAAAACGGCAGCACGGATTCTTTCACACAGACATGTGATATCTCTTTTTCTTTGATAATCCCAAGTTCCGCCAGCGTCTTTCCCGTCATGACCTTAGCCGCTATTTTAGCCAGGGGGATGCCTGTGGCCTTGCTAAGAAAAGGAACCGTACGCGAAGCACGGGGATTAACCTCCAGAACATAGACAATATCGTTTTTAACCGCGAACTGGATATTAAGCAGGCCTTTTACTTTTAATTCCTTCGAGATTGCCAGTGTAAGCTCCTTGATCGTAACAATGATATCATCGCTTAAGGTATGCGGCGGCAATACACAGGCCGAATCTCCCGAATGCACACCCGCCTCTTCGATATGTTCCATGATCCCGCCGATAACCGTAGTTTTGCCGTCGGACAACGCGTCCACGTCAACCTCTACCGCGTCTTCGAGGAATTTGTCGATCAGGATCGGGCTCTCGCTCGACGCGGCCACGGCCTCTTTCATGAATTTTTTAAGTTCCCGATCATTGTAAACAATGCGCATTGCCCTTCCGCCCAATACGTATGAAGGCCGCACGAGAATCGGGTACCCGATCTTTTTGGCAATCTCAATCGCTTCTTCCCGGCAGGTCGCGGAGCCGTTCGGCGGCTGATTGATTCCCAGCTTTTTAACCAGCTTGGAAAACTTATTCCTGTCTTCGGCACGGTCAATCGACTCTACGGAAGTCCCGATAATCGGCGCGCCGGCCTTAGCCAGCCTTTTGGCCAGGTTCAGCGGCGTTTGTCCGCCGAACTGCACGATAAGACCATCCGGCTTTTCTCTATCTACGATATTCATTACATCTTCAAAAGTAAGCGGTTCAAAGTAAAGTTTATCCGACGTATCATAATCCGTGGAAACCGTCTCCGGATTGGAATTAACCATAATCGTTTCATATCCAAGCTCTTTTAAGGCAAAGGCGGCGTGGCAGCAGCAATAATCAAATTCAATCCCCTGGCCGATACGGTTTGGCCCGCCGCCGAGAATCATGATCTTTTTCTTAGCGGAAACTCTCGTTTCATCCTCCGTCTCATAGGTCGAATAATAATACGGCGTATATGCCTCAAATTCCGCGGCGCAGGTATCAACCAGTTTGTAAGTAGGGAGTATTCCTTTTTTCTTACGCAAGGCGCGTACCTGCCCTTCTTCCATACCCGCCAGCCGCGCGATCTGCAGGTCACTGAAACCGTATTGCTTTGCCTGTAAAAGGAGTTCCTCTTCAAGGCCGCTGTTGTTTTTTTTCTTTTTTCCGCGGCGGGCCTTACAGCGGCTGATTTCTTTTTCCAGCAAAAGGATATCTTCCATGTTTTTAAGGAACCAGATGTCTATTCTCGTGATTGCGCTGATTTCTTCAATACTCATTCCTTTTTGCAGCGCGTATTTAATATAAAAAATGCGGGAAGCATTCGGCTCTTTAAGCCGCTGCATTATTTTTTCTTCATCGATTTCGGTATAATTACGTTTATTATCCAGTCCATTATGCCCAATCTCTAAACCGCGCAGGCCTTTTTGCAACGCTTCTTTAAAAGTCCTTCCAATCGCCATGGTCTCCCCTACCGATTTCATGGATATCCCTAAAATATCCTGTGCCTCGGGAAATTTTTCAAACGTAAACCGCGGAATCTTTACCACACAGTAATCTATCGTCGGCTCAAACGATGCCGGAGTTTCTTTGGTGATATCGTTCCTGATTTCATCAAGCGTATAACCCACGGCAAGTTTTGCCGCGAATTTGGCGATAGGAAATCCGGTTGCCTTACTTGCCAGGGCCGAACTCCTGGATACACGGGGATTCATTTCAATAACTACCATCCGGCCGTTCTCGGGATTAACCGCAAACTGAATATTAGAACCGCCGGTTTCCACGCCGATCTCGCGGATAATCGCCAGAGAAGCGTCCCGCATCTTCTGATATTCCCGGTCCGTTAATGTCTGCGCCGGAGCCACAGTTATCGAATCACCGGTATGAATACCCATGGGGTCAAAATTTTCTATGGAACAAACAATTACCACGTTATCTTTTAAATCACGCATAACCTCAAGTTCATACTCCTTCCACCCCAGAATCGACTCTTCAATAAGAATCTCGCTAATCATACTGTTTCTTAGCCCCAGAGCGGCAACCTTTTCAAACTCCGCTTCAGTATTCGCAATGCCGCCGCCGGTACCGCCTAAGGTAAAACTCGGACGGATAATTACCGGTAGTTTTATTTCCTCCAATACCTTAAGCGCTTCTTCCATGTCATAGGCCAGCGCGCTTCGCGGCAAGTCTAAGCCGATCTTTTGCATCGCCTCTTTGAAGCATTTTCTGTCTTCGGCTTTGCGGATTGCCTCGGTATTCGCGCCGATCATCTTTACGTTGTACTTATCAAGCACGCCATTGGCGGCAATCTTCATCGCCATGTTCAACCCGGTCTGGCCGCCCATCGTCGGCAGCAGCGCGTCCGGGCGCTCTTTTTCAATAATCTTTTCCAGGACTTCAGGCGTTATCGGCTCAATATAAGTCGCGTCGGCAAGCTCCGGATCGGTCATAATCGTTGCCGGATTGGAGTTAATCAGAACCACCTCAAAGCCCTCTTCCTTAAGCGCCTTGCACGCCTGCGTACCGGAATAATCAAATTCGCACGCCTGCCCGATCACAATCGGCCCGGAACCGATGATTAATATTTTTTTAATGTCTGTTCGTTTCGGCATGTTTTTTAATGTCCTATAACCCGTAGGGGCCGGTCACTGTGCCGGCCCGCTTTCAAAAAATAATTCCATAGATAACGGACAGGCACGGGGACCTGTCCCTACAAAATATTCTCCATCTTTTATTTGTATTCCTTCATCAACTCCGTAAATTCCCCAAACAGATACTGCGCGTCATGCGGCCCGGGACATGATTCCGGATGGAATTGCACGGAAAACACGGGAAGTTCCTTGTGCCTGATGCCTTCAAGTGTATTATCATTAAGATTAACATGCGTAATCTCAATAACGTTTTTATCGAGAGAATCGATATCAATACAAAAACCATGGTTCTGTACGGTAATATCTATCTTGCCTGTCCTGAGATTTTTAACCGGCTGATTAGCGCCGTGATGGCCGAATTTCAGTTTATATGTCTTTGCGCCTAATG
>JAHIOQ010000090.1 GCA_018895275.1 Candidatus Omnitrophota bacterium | reverse complement strand
GTAACATTGCCGCCGGGAGTGGAGATGGTCATGCCCGGAGACAATGTAGGCGTAGAGGTAGAATTGATCGTACCGATAGCGATGGAAAAGGAACTGCGTTTTGCGATACGCGAAGGCGGCCGAACTGTCGGTGCGGGAGTTATTTCGGAAATAATCGAATAATTTTAGGTATAGACTATGAGAGAATTGATTACTATAGCGTGCACCGAGTGTAAGAATAGAAATTATCATTCGACAAAAAACAAGAAAAAGAATACGGATAGAATAGAACTGTCTAAATTTTGTCGCAGCTGCCGTAAACATACTCTTCATAGAGAAACAAAATAATATGTTTTTTATTTGCTTTGAGCAAAAGCAAAGAAAGAGTTTTTTGTCTTTTTTTGCAGAGTGTTTGTGAAGAACCGATTTAAAACTAACAAAGGAGTCATACAGGAGCGTCGGTTAATGGCAAACCAACGGTCTCCAAAACCGTTACTGCGGGTTCGACTCCTGCCGCTCCTGCCAGCTTTTATAGTGTGGCAAGCAGTAAAAGTAGAGTGAAATATGAATAAATTAAAAAAATTTTTGGTGGATGTGAAGTCGGAAATGATAAAAGTTTCCTGGCCGACACGGGATGAGTTGTTAAATTCAACATCGGTTGTAATCGTTTCCGTGGGGGCATTGAGCGTGTTCATTTATATTATTGATTTGCTGTATACCTTAGTTGTGGGAAATATTATTAAATAATCATGGCAAAACGTTGGTACGTAGTTCATACACAGACCGGGCACGAGGATAGGGTTAAAAACCATCTCGAAAAGAGAATCCATGCGGCAAATGTACAGGAGATGATCACGCAGATTCTTATCCCTACGGAAAGAGTTTCCGAAGTCCGTGGCGGCAAAAAAAAGATAATGGAACGGAAGTTCTTTCCGGGTTATGTGCTCATTGAAATGGAATTTAATGATGAGGTTTGGTACCTGATAAAGAATACTCCGGGGATTACCGGTTTTATCGGGCCGGGGGCGCGGCCGCATCCTCTGAGCGATGAAGAGGTAGCCGCAATTCTTAAGCAGGCAGAGCAAAGCAAAGAAAAACCGATGCCGAAGGTTATCTTTGAAAAAGGGGAATCAGTAAAGATTATCGAAGGTCCCTTTACTAATTTCAACGGTGCAATCGAAGAAGTCTTTCCGGCTAAAGGTAAGATTAAGGTGATGGTTTCAATTTTCGGCAGATCAACTCCGGTAGAGTTGGAATACTGGCAGGTAGAAAAAATATAAGGAGGCTGGAATACAGGCTTAATCACCTGGATTCTGATGGTAGGATATGGCAAAACAGATAAAAGCAAAAGTAAAACTGCAGATTATCGCCGGGCAGGCTAACCCGGCGCCGCCGGTAGGGCCTGCGCTTGGTCAGCACGGCGTAAACATTATGGATTTTTGCAAAAAATTCAACGAGGCGACGAAGGACAGGCAGGGCTTGGTGATACCCGTCGTTCTTACTATTTACGTGGATAAGACATTTACTTTTATTTTAAAAAATCCGCCGTGTTCGGTGTTGCTGAAGCGTGCGGCAAACCTGGCAAAAGGTTCCGGAGTACCTAATAAAGAGAAGGTAGGCAGCGTGACTCAGGCCCAGGCCGAAGAGATTGCGAAAGCGAAACTTGCCGACTTGAATACAGCAGATATTAAACAGGCAGTGCGTATTGTGGAAGGTACTGCCCGGAGTATGGGAATCGAAATAAAGGGATAATTTTCTATGAAAAAAGAAAGCAAAAGGGTTAAAGAATTCGGAAAGTTGTTCGATAAGAATAAAGAATATACTTTAGAGGAAATTATTTTTATTTTAAAGAAGGCTCCCCGGGTTAAATTCGATGAGTCCGTAGATATTGCCGTCCAGCTGGGCGTAGACCCTAAGCAGTCGGATCAGTCGGTGCGCGGCAACGTCGTATTGCCGCATGGGTTGGGGAAAAAGGTACGTGTTGTTGTATTCTGTAGAGGTGAAGAGGCAAATGCGGCAAAAGAAGCGCAGGCTGATTATGTGGGCGGACAGGAATTAATCGAAAAAGTAAAAACAGGCTGGCTTGATTTCGATGTCGCGGTGGCGACGCCGGAGATGATGAAAGATCTGGCAAAACTCGGAAAAATTTTAGGCCCGCGTGGCCTAATGCCGAGCCCGCGCGCCGGAACCGTAACTCAGGATGTCGGCAAAGCGGTGAGAGAGGCGAAAGCCGGAAAAGTTGAATTTAAAATGAATAAACTTGCGGGCATTCATGTTAATGTCGGCAAGATTTCTTTTTCTGACGAAGCGTTGATTGAAAACGCAAAAACAGTGATTGATGCGATAGTTAAGGCAAAGCCGCAGGCGGCTAAAGGCCACTATATAAAGTCAATTTTTCTTTCTACGACTATGGGGCCGGGAGTGAAATTGGATTCTTCGGAACATAAAACTGTATAAGAGGTTGGTATGGCTCATATTGAAAAAAAATACATGGTGGAGGAAGTAAAGAATTGTTTTAAAAATGCCTCTGGGGTAATTGTTGCCAATTTTGATAGGCTTAAAGTTGTTGATATCAATGAATTGCGGCGTAATCTGGAAAAGAAATCATCCCGCCTGATCGTGACCAAAAACACGCTTTTAAAACGGGCACTTGCGGAAACAAAGCTTGAAGATGTTATCCGGTTTCTTGAGGGAACGACGGGAGTTGCCGTTTACGAAAATGATCCCGTAGCTGTAGCCAAAACATTGTATGATTTTTCCAAAGATCATGAGACGTTCAGAGTTCGCGGCGGTATTATAGACGGAGAACTGGTAAGCGAAGAAGGGACGAAGAGGCTTTCCGGGCTTCCCGGAAAGGATGTTTTAAGAGCCATGGTTCTTAATCGTCTGCAGTCCCCGATTGCCGGATTGGTAAATGTATTGTCAGGGACAATGCGTGGTTTGGTTGGTGTTTTGGATCAAATTCGTAAACAAAAAGAAGACAAAAGCGGATAAGGAGGGCAAGATGTCGGAACAAGTAAAAGAAGCGGTAAAACTTTCTCCTAAATCGGAGGAGCTCATTAAGAGTATCGAGGAAATGAGCGTTCTGGAGCTTTCTAATTTAGTGAAGGCATTGGAAGATAAATTTGGGGTTTCTGCAAGTGTGCCGATGTCGGCTGTAGCGGCAGCGGCTCCGGCGGCTCCTGCGGCGGAAGAAAAGACAACATTTACGGTTGTTTTAGCGGCTATCGGAGATAAAAAGATTCAAGTTATTAAGGAAATCCGTACGATTACCAGCCTGGGTTTGAAGGAAGCCAAAGACTTAGTTGATTCCGCGCCGAAGGCGGTTAAAGAAAATGTGAGCAAAGAAGAGGCACTGGAAATTAAAAAGAAGCTTGAAGAACAGGGTGCGACTGTAGAGTTGAAATAAGGAAATTATTGGCCGACACCGGTAACTCCAAAATAAGGAGGAGACCGCATATATGATGGTAGATAGAAAAAATTACGCAAAGCTAAAAGAAGTTTTTGAAATACCGCATTTGTTGCAGGTACAGCTGGATTCCTATGAGGATTTTTTGCAGTTGGATGTGCCGAAAACAAAAAGGGAAGAAAAAGGCCTGCAGGCTGTTTTCAGCGAGGTGTTTCCTGTCGATAGTTTCGATAAGACCTGCCGCGTGGAATATGTCAGCTATAAGCTGGACAAGCCAAAATATGATGTGTGGGAGTGTCATCGCCGCGGCATGAGTTATGCGGCGCCGCTTAAAGTTAAGCTCCGGTTGCGCACGCTGAAAGACATAAAGGAGCAGGAAGTCTATATGGGAGAGCTTCCGCTTATGACCGATGCGGCGACGTTTGTTATTAACGGAGACGAACGCGTTGTCGTCAGCCAGCTGCACCGTTCTCCGGGAATTTGTTTTGAAGGCACGCCGCATTTATCCGGCAAAAAATTGTTTTCGGCACGCGTGATTCCCTACCGCGGCGCCTGGGTGGAATTTGAATTCGATGCCAATGATATTTTGTATGTGTATATAGACCGCCGGAGAAAATTCTACGCGACCACGTTTTTGCGGGCAATCGGTTTTTCGACCAATGCAGATATTTTAAAACTTTTTTATCCGATTGAAGAAATGCGCCTTCCGCTGAAGGCTCCGCAGGACGCAGGGAAGCTTGTGCTGGCCGGCGATGTTATGAATCCTAAGGATAACACGACGGCATTATTTTCAGCAGGAACCCGTTTGAGCAAACAGTTTGTTGATCAGTTTATTGACATGGGAATTAAAAAAATCGATTGTTTTATTTGCACGGGGCCGGAGATTGTCAATACGCTGGAAAAAGACAGGACGACAAACCGGGAAGAGGCATTATTTGAGATTTATCGCCGTCTTCGCCCCGGAGACCCGGTTACTATTGACTCTGCGCAGACGCTTATTGAGCGCTTAATTTTTGATAACCGCAGGTATGATTTGGGAAGGGTCGGCAGATTTGTTTTAAACCGAAAATTAAATATGAATGCTTCTTTGGATAATCGTGTTCTCGATAAAGATACGATTATCAGTGCGATTAAATATTTATTAAAGCTGAAGAGCGGTGAAGGCGAGGTTGATGATATCGACCATTTAGGCAACCGCCGCGTGCGTACCGTAGGCGAGCTGGTGCAAAACCAATTCCGGATCGGTTTGGCGCGCATGGAACGTTCCGTACGCGAACGCATGGGTATCTATGAGATGGATACGGTTATGCCGCATAACCTGATTAATTCCAAGCTTGTTTCTTCGGTAATAAAAGATTTCTTCGGCAGAAGCCAGCTTTCACAATTCATGGACCAGACCAATCCTTTGTCGGAATTGACGCATAAACGGCGTTTAAGCGCGTTAGGCCCGGGAGGCTTAAGCCGCGAACGCGCCGGGTTTGAAGTCCGTGACGTGCATTATTCGCATTACGGCCGGATATGTCCGATTGAAACGCCGGAAGGCCCGAATATCGGCCTTATCGCGTCGTTGACGACATTTTCGCGCATAAATGAATTTGGTTTTATCGAGACGCCGTACCGTAAGGTCGTTAACGGCCGCGTTACGGATAAGATCGATTATTTGAGCGCGGATATCGAGGATCAGTATGTAATTGCCCAGGCCAATGCGCCGCTGGATAAAACCGGTTATTTTGCAAAGGATCTTATCTCTTGCCGCTATAAAGGTGATTTCCCGAATGTTACAAAAGATAAGGTTGATTATATGGATGTTTCGCCGCGGCAGCTGGTAAGTGTTGCCGCAGGCCTTATCCCGTTTTTGGAACATGATGATGCCAACCGCGCGCTGATGGGAAGCAACATGCAGCGCCAGGCCGTACCGCTTCTTTATCCGGAAGCGCCGTTAGTCGGCACGGGTATGGAAGCTACGGTTGCCAAAGATACCAAGGCGGTAATAAGCGCCAAAGCGGCGGGAACGGTGAAGTATGTAGATGCGGAGAAAATCATCGTTGATAATACGACTTACCGCCTGCAGAAGTTTATGCGCTCCAATGCTTCAACATGTGTTAACCAAAGGCCTCTGGTAAAAGCCGGGCAGAAAGTAGCCAAGGGTGAAGTGATTGCCGACGGAGCTTCAACAAAGGATGCGGAATTGGCCTTGGGAAAAAACGTCCTGGTTGCTTTTATGCCGTGGCGTGGTTATAACTTTGAAGATGCAATCCTGATTAGCGAGAGGGTTGTTAAAGAAGATATGTACACTTCCGTGCATATTGAAGAGTTTGAATGCGAAGCGCGCGATACGCGTTTAGGTAATGAAGAAATTACCCGTGATATACCGAATATCGGCGAAGAATCTCTGAAAGACTTGGGTGAGGACGGGATTGTTTGTATCGGTGCGGAAGTTAAATCCGGCGATATTTTAGTCGGGAAGGTAACTCCGAAAAGCGAGACGGAGCTTTCCCCGGAAGAGAAGCTTTTGCGCGCGATATTCGGAGAGAAGGCGCAGGATGTAAAGGATACTTCGCTTACCGTGCCGCCGGGAACCGAGGGCGTGGTTATCGATGTGCGTGTTTTTTCGCGTAAAGGTTTAAAGAATAAATCTAAAGTGCAGGTAACGGAAGAACTGCGGATTATTGAAAAGATGCGTAAATATTACAGTGAGCAGATTAAAAAACTGCGCCAGGAACGCAATCAGAAGTTGTCCAACCTGCTGGTCGGCAAAAAGATTTCCGCCGGTTTGCTTGATGAAGAAACCGGCGCGGTAATTTTATCCGCGAACAAGGTTGTTAAGGCTAAAGACCTTAAAAAAGTTGAGCGTGTCGATTTAGACAGCGTTAGAATTGCCGAGGATCTGGAGGCGGCGGAAGAGATAAAACGCATTGTCCGGCTTTTGGACAATGAGATTAAAGAGCTTATTGAAGAAGAGGAGCGTGAGGTTGATCGTGTAAAGCGCGGCGATGAGCTTCCTCCGGGAGTGTTGAAAAAAGTTGTCGTGCTTGTAGCCAGCAAGAAACGCCTATCTGTCGGCGATAAGATGGCCGGCCGTCATGGTAATAAGGGTGTTATTGCCCGGATATTGCCGGAAGAGGATATGCCGTTTTTACCGGATGGCACTCCGGTGGAAATCGTATTGAACCCTCTGGGCGTGCCTTCGCGTATGAATGTCGGCCAGATATTGGAAACCCATCTTGGCTGGGCGGCAAAAATACTGGGATTTAAGGTTGCCAGCCCGGTATTTGACGGAGCACGGGAGGAAGAGATTAGAGCGGAGTTGAAGGCAGCCGGTTTGCCGGAGGACGGCAAGGTGGTCGTGCGTGACGGTTTTACCGGAGCTAACTTTGACCAAAAAGTTACGGTGGGTTATATTTATATGGTTAAACTGGCGCACCTTGTCGACGACAAGATTCATGCGCGGTCAATCGGCCCGTATTCGCTGGTAACGCAGCAGCCTTTAGGCGGTAAGGCGCAGTTCGGTGGACAGCGCTTTGGAGAAATGGAAGTATGGGCGCTGGAGGCGTACGGTGCGGCGTTTACGCTGCAGGAGCTGCTTACGGTAAAAAGCGACGACGTTCTCGGCAGAACGAGGATATATGAGTCTATCGTCAAGGGAGAAAACGCGCTTAATCCGAGTACGCCGGAATCGTTTAATGTTTTAGTGAAAGAGTTGCAGAGCTTAGCTTTGGACGTCCGAACGGAATCTAAAAAGAAGGATGTCCTGGGCAAAAAAAGCAATAAATAGAAAGGAAACGTTATGGCTCAAGATGCCAATGCATTTGATGCTATATCAATAAAAATCGCGTCGCCGGAAGTGATCAAGGCATGGTCGCATGGTGAAGTCAAAAAGCCGGAAACGATTAATTATCGTACCTTGAAGCCGGAAAAAGACGGTTTGTTTTGCGAAAAAATATTCGGTCCGACGAAAGACTGGGAATGCAATTGCGGTAAATATAAGCGTATAAAGCATAAAGGAATCGTTTGCGACCGTTGCGGGGTTGAGGTAACGATTTCTAAGGTGCGGCGCGAAAGAATGGGCCATATTGAGCTGGCGGCGCCTGTGTCGCATGTCTGGTTTTTTAAGGCCATGCCTTCACGAATGGGCGCGTTGGTGGATATGACGCAGCGTGAACTGGAAAAAGTTATCTACTATGAGGAATATGTGGTGCTTGATCCGGGCAGTACGCCTTTGCATGAAAAAGAACTCTTAACCGAGGAACGCTATCAGGAATACCTCGGCCGTTACGGCAATAAATTCACGGCAATGATGGGCGCGGAAGCGGTCAGCCGTCTTTTATCCGGGGTAGATTTGGATAAATTGATAAAGAAGCTGCGTAAACAGTTGGAATCGACCAAGGCGGAGGCAACGCAGAAAAAGCTGGTTAAGACATTAAAGATCGTTGAGGCGATGAAAAAGTCCGGGAATAAGCCGGAATGGATGATCCTGCGTATGCTGCCGGTGATTCCGCCGGATTTGCGGCCGTTGGTGCCGCTTGACGGAGGACGTTTTGCGACGAGTGACCTGAATGATTTATACCGACGTGTTATTAACCGTAATAACCGTCTAAAAAAATTGCTGGAGCTTAAGGCTCCGGATGTGATTATCCGTAACGAAAAACGCATGCTTCAGGAAGCGGTGGATGCCTTGTTTGACAACGGCCGTCACGGCCGTCCGGTACTCGGACCGGGAAACCGGCCGCTGAAATCTCTCAGCGATATGCTTAAGGGAAAACAGGGGCGTTTTCGTCAGAATTTATTAGGTAAACGCGTGGACTACTCAGGACGTTCGGTTATTGTTATCGGCCCGGAATTAAAGCTGCATCAATGCGGTTTGCCTAAGCGCATGGCTTTGGAACTGTTTGAACCGTTCATTATTAAAAAATTAAGGGAGCGCGGCCTGGTACATACCGTAAAAAGCGCGAAAAG